>JAAOYD010000004.1 GCA_018221165.1 Candidatus Woesearchaeota archaeon
AGGAAATAAGACGTGGGGGCTCCCTGTCATCTTGCGCATCTTCGCCTTCTCTGGGCGACCCATACGCGAACCGATGAAGGTGCCTGCCTTGTCACGAAGGACAACAGGCGAACGCTCGTTCACAAACGCCAACGCGTCCACTCCGTCAGGAATGCTCATCCCTTCTTTGAAAGCGAGCGGTACGATGATTTGCTTCCGGGCGTCGCCCTCAAGCACGATATGCTCATTCTCCACCAACAAATGTTCGACAGCGAGGGTCTCCAACGCGCGTTTTCCGAGCGCGTGGGCCTCATCATCTTTGTTGAATGGGATGACAAGCTTCTCTCCTTCATCCTTAGCGCGATGCAACAAGGTGATAAGCGCGCGCAGTTCCGCTTCAGGCAAGACTTTCCAAAATAATGTGTGGTAGGGATGTAAAGGTGTGTTGGTAGTTTGTGCAATTTTCAGGGCATCGCTGAAATTTGGCCGCGTTCGTAACGGCTTCTTGCAGATAAGCTCGAGACGTTCGGGAGAGATACCTGTCTTTGTCGCCAACACAGGAATATTAGGGATGGTGCCTTCGGCAGTGATGGCCTTCTCCACCTCGAGCGCCCACCACTCTTCACAATAACCAGCCGGCACCAGTGGATGCGCCCGGTCAAAGAAATCACCATAGTTCACGAGCACGTCGCCGAGATACAGAATCTCTTTGATGTTGCGCTTGTGTTTCTTCGCCTCCTCCTCGGTATCGAGACGTTTCACACTACCGTCACGCATCTTCACAACAGGCCCCATTAAGGTATCGCAAGGAGTGAACGCCGCGGCTTTCCCTGGTCGCTCGACCTTCAATTGCGTGCCGGTCGCGAGGAAATCCATGAGCACTTGCATGCTCGCGGGGTGCACTGCTTGACCGCTATAGCCTGAAGCGCGACTACGACCGTAACGCAGACGCCAACCGCCTGGTTTGAGAGGGTGCGCGTATACCGGACGGCCAGCCACCAAATCCTTGATGTACGTAAAGTCTGGTTTGATCTTCTCGCCAGTTTCTTCTTTGCCTTTCGCCTTCATCTTCTTCTGTAAGGTAACAAAATCTTTGAGGAAACTCCAGTGTTCCATCTCAAACTCTTCTCCCCACTCTTCGAGTCGCTTCCATAATTTTGGTCCTTTGAGGGGGATGCAACTGCTGTGGATGAGACAATAACCATTTCGGAGCCGGTTCATAGGCACACGAGGTAGGTCTTTGAGATTTACATTGCTCACTTCGTAGCGTTCACTCTCGTCGCCGCTGATTTCGATGGGAAGGTGTTCCATGAGGAAAACACTCTCATCCTCACTTGGGAAATATTGGAGGTTGGTGATGAAGTTATGATAGTCTTCCAATTCTGCAGGACAGCGCTTAATCTCTTTCTCTGTCGGGTCATATACTGCATAGCCCATGTGCTTGCGGACATAGTCCGCGATGAGCACGCTCACGGCAGCAGCGGTGCCACCTGCGTTTCTGATGGGGCCGCTATACCATAAGCAGAAGTATTCACCCTTTCCATCGTTGCGCTTCTTCAGCTCGAGCTTGACAAAACCTTCAAGTGGGGCGCTCACCACACCAACTGTGACATAAGCAAAACCTACCCTAATGCCGGTCTCGATAGCCTCGACTTTATCTTTGAACTCACAGAACTTTTGCTCAGCCACTTCAAGGGCTATCTTGAACGCAACTCGCCAATCAAGCTTGCCATATTCTTCTTCAAGCTCGAGGATGCGCTGCACAACACCGGTATCTTTAATCTGAGGTGTGACGACGCTGATGAGGCCAATAACGCGCTCAGCGAGATTGCTCGCGAGTACGACTTCTACTTGTGACTCAGGGTCATAACCAGTTTTCCGCGCGACCTCCGCCATGGCGTGCGCAGCCTCAACACCTTTAGTGAGGTTCTGAAAGTAGCGCTTCATGGCATCGCTGCATTCTGGAAGCGTCACTCGTCGTCACCTCGTCCTGCGCGTCCGGTATAGAAGTTGATGACGCGCACGTCACGTGTCTGGAGATTGATGACTGGTAAACGCGCAGGTTGTGGTTCGAGACCGCGCTTCTCTTGATTGTCGTTGATATCACACCACGCGCTCGCGTTAATCATGGTGATGCCTCGGTAGGTCGCGCTCGTCATGCGGTGGACATGGCCTGTGAGGAAGAAGTCAGGAAT
>JAAOYD010000048.1 GCA_018221165.1 Candidatus Woesearchaeota archaeon
ACAGTCTTGTGCATCTCGAGACAGTAGGTATCCAACCTAGGCGTCATGATTTCATCGACGTTCGTGTCGTCAAACTCGAGCACGTTCTGAATCATCTCCCTTTCGCGCTTCTTCAATGAACCATCCTGCTCGCCAGCAGAAACAACGTCGAGTATTTCCTCTTCCGTCACTCGCTCAGGCTCGGGCTCGCCAAACATCTTCGTGAACACGCTGCTGAAACCGTCAATGAACCAGATAATCGGTGTCAGAATCCACTGCAACACGTATAGTATCGGCGCGATAATAAGACTAATGCGCTTCCTGTGATTCACAGCGACGCTCTTAGGGATAATCTCACCGAACAGCAAGACCAAGAAGGTCGTCACGCCAGTCGCGATGCCCACACCCACGTTCCCGTACAAATCTATCGAAAGCTTGGTTGCGAGGGCGGCCGCGCCAATGTTCACCAGGTTATTTCCAATGAGAATAGTCTCGAGCAGCTTGTGCGGATTAGACTTTAGCTTCTCAAGGAGAGCCGCGTTGCGTTTCTTCTGCTTAACGAGTCGATCTACTTGTAAACGAGACAAGCTAATCATAGCTATCTCTGCACCGGAGAAGAAACCAGAGAGAAATAATAGGACGAGAAAGACGATGATGGTCGTCAGCATATTACTCTGTACACCCCATTAAACAATGGCCAACGCTCATTTTTATACTTTTGGAAAGGATGAATAAAAATAGAAGAGAAGAAGAATAATTGCCAAAAGATTATAATCAAAGACAATTTATTTCTCCTTGACCAGAACATTACCAGTCATCTCCGGTGCGAATGGAACGCCCATTACACGCAGCACTGTAGTAGCGACATCAGCGAGCTTCGGCTGCCTAACAGAACGGTTCACAACGAACCGCTTCGAAGGGTCAACAACGAAGAACGGTACCTCATTCAAGGTGTGGCTCGTCTTGTAGCGACCAGTCATATCCTCAGCGTTGCCATGATCAGCAGTGACGAGCATCACATAACCGTTCGTCTCAGCCTCAGTCTCCAAGGCAGACAAGCATTCATCAATCACCTCGACAGCCTTCACTGTCGCGTCGAGCTTGCCAGTGTGACCAACCATGTCAGCATTCGCGAAATTCACGACGAGAAAGCCATAAAGTCCAGAACGCATCGCCTTGAGCAACCCATCACGAATCTCATAGGCGCTCATCTCAGGCTGCAAATCATAGGTTGTCACTTTTGGACTAGGGAAAAGTCCTCTATCCTCACCACGGAATGGTTTCTCACGTCCACCATTGAAGAAATACGTGACGTGCGCGTACTTCTCGGTCTCTGCGGTGTGGAACTGTTTGATACGTTTCTTCGCAAGCCACTCACCAAGGGTGTTCTTCACATTCTCAGGTGGGAACGCTACTGGCAAGTTCAAGCTTTTATCATAGCTCGTGAAAGTGGTAAACCGAATCCGCAAACGCTCCCGGTGGAACTTCTCGAAATGCGCGTCAGTGAAGCCATGGCTCAATTGTCGCGCCCTATCTTGGCGGAAGTTGAAGAAGACGACGCTGTCGCCATTGATAATCTTACTAGTACGGTGGTCGCGCGTCTCGATGATGCTTGGCGTGATGAATTCATCACCTTCGCCACGCTTATAGGCTGCGTCGACAGCTTCCTCAGCAGAACTAAAACGTGGTCCAACGTCGTTCGCGAGCGAGTCATAGGCCTGGCGTTCCCGTTCCCAACGATTGTCACGATCCATACCATAGTAGCGACCACTCACTGTAGCAATTTCTCCAACACCAAGTGCTTTGCATCGCTTCTCGATAGCGCGCAGGAATTTCTTCCCAACTCTTGGAGGTGTATCCCTACCGTCAGTGAGTGCATGGATGAAGACATGCTCCACTCCTTCATCCTTCGCCATGCGAAGTAAGGCATAGAGATGATTAATGTGACTATGTACACCGCCATCGCTGCACAAACCAAGGAGATGCAAGGCAGCTCCTGGTTGTTTCGTTTCCGCGAC
>JAAOYD010000049.1 GCA_018221165.1 Candidatus Woesearchaeota archaeon
ACAAGCAAGTTGCGTGAGGTCTAGAAATGCAGAATGTCCAATGCAGCCTGGAAATTGTCGCGAGCCACAATGATAATTGTGTCGGTATAACAACTAGTCAGCTCGACCACGTTGACACCCTTGCCCGCGAGAAGATTTGTCAGGTAGGCAATCACACCCGGAACCTCTTCGAGGTTTTCAGGGCTGTGGATGGTGATACCTGCAAGGTCTTCCGTGCGTTTTCTGATGTACGGGTCGAGCTTGACGAACAATGGCAGGAAACGCTCATGCGTAATCACCGTGACAGCATGCGCAGTGTTAGCGATGGAGATGTGTTCCTGCTCACGCTCCACACGTTCGATAATGTGATTCAGCAACCGCAACGGTGCGTCTTTGTCCAGAATGACGACGGCACGGCGATTGCGTACTTCAATGGTACTCTCACGCAAGAGCTGTCTGATATCCCGTTTCTGCTTGGGGTTCTTCTGCGTCTTGTCGCGGAAACGCCTGATGGCGACGAGGATGGCATCGAAATCCTTCTGCTTCAACGAAGTTTCTTTGATGACTTTGCGGACAAGAGCGCTGTAGTTCAACAGATCTTGTTCCAAAGCTTCAAGGATGGCAGGTTGTTCCCTGATGAACGCTTCGACGTCTTTCTGGATGCTCATGTGCTCCCTGAATCATCCTATAATTATAAATGTTTCTTTTCGGACATAAATGTCAAAAAGTGTCCTTTTCAGGACGATACGCTTAAGAATGCGGACACGGTTCACGTGACAAAAGAAACGGAGGAACGACAATGGAAAAACAACGCATGGAACGCCGTCGTAGCCTCCGGGCTCGATTCTAGCACCACTTCCATTCACCCCGAAACTTTTGGACGGGAAAACCTACAAGGTGAACTGATATGAAAAAGATGAAGACAGCCACATACGAAGCAGAAAAAGGGAAGGTCAAGAAAGTCATACTGCTCTACAGCGGCGGCCTCGACACGAGCGTCATGGTCAAATGGATTCAAGAAGAATACGGTGCGGAAGTCATCACCCTCACTGCGGATCTTGGACAGCCAGGCATTGACTTGCCAGCAGCCAAAGCGAAAGCGCTGAAGCTCGGTGCTAGCAAAGCCTATATCATCGACGCGAAAGACGAATTCGCAGAGAAGTACATCGCGAAAGCCATCAAGGCAAACGCTCTCTACCAAGGAGGCTACCCGCTCAGCACTGCGCTTGGCCGACCACTCATCGCCAAGCTTGCCGTCAAGCTTGCGCACCAAGAAGGCGCAGACGCCATCGCACATGGCAGCACTGGCAAGGGAAACGACCAGGTGCGCTTCGACTCCTCCATCCTTGCCATCGACCCTGATATGAAGATACTTGCACCCGTCAGGGAATGGAACATGACGAGAGACAAGGAGCTCGAATACGCACAGCAGCACGGCATCGAAGTGCCGGAAGGCAACAAGATCTACAGCACGGACGAGAACCTTTGGGGAAAATCCTCAGAATGTGGCATCCTGGAGCACCCGGAAGAAGCGCCACCCGATGAGGTCTTCACGTTCGTCACGCCACCCGAGAAAGCACCAGACAAGTCGCAGACAATTACTATTGGCTTCACTATGGGTGTGCCAACAAGCCTCGATGGAAAGAAGTTCCCGCTCGCGCAGCTCATCCAGGAACTGAACACCATAGGGGCGAAGCATGGTATTGGTATCCTTGACCACATGGAAGACAGGATTGTCGGGCTGAAGAGCCGTGAGGTCTACGAATGTCCTGCTGCAATGACCATCATCGCCGCGCACAAGGACCTGGAGAAATACGTTTCGACCATTCACCAGAACCACTTCAAGGCAGAGCTCGACAACAAGTGGGGCTACTTTGTTTACGCAGCCTTATGGTATGATCCTGTGATGGCTGACATGAACGCCTACATCGCGAGCATGAACAAGGCAGTCACTGGCTGGGTAAAGGTCAAGCTCTACAAAGGACACGTTCAAGTAATCGGACGACAGAGCGACAACGCGCTCTACGATTTGCAGCTTGCGAGCTACAACGAAGGTCACACCTTCAACCAAGCAGCTTCGCCGGGCTTCATCGAACTGTGGAGCCTGCAGATGAAAGTCATTAACCAAATCAAGAATAAGAAAGGTGTTACCAATGAAGCTCTGGCAACAGGGAAACACGGACAACCACAAACAAGTTGAGGCCTTCACCGTCGGCGACGACCCGACCATTGACCTAGCTTTGCTACCCTACGACATCAAAGGGAGCAAAGCGCATGTCGCGGTCTTGGTTGAGGCAGGTATCCTGACAGCTAAAGAAAGTACTGTCTTGCTGAAAGGCCTCGACGGTATCCTCGCGGACTGGAAGGAAGGAAAGTTTACCATTTCCCAGAGCCAAGAAGACTGCCACACTGCTATCGAGGAAGCGCTTGGTGAACTTGGCAAGAAGATCCACACCGGACGGTCGAGGAACGATCAGGTTGCGACCGCAATTGCGCTCTACTTGAAAGACCACCTTGGGAAAACTCTCGAGAGTGTGACGGCAACTGCGCAGACACTCCTACAGTTTGCTCAGCAGCACGAGAAAACATTGCTGCCTGGATATACGCACATGCAACAAGGCATGATATCCACTGTTGGACTCTGGGCTGGTTCCTACGCAGAGTTGCTCAAGCAGGATGGTGCAATACTTAAGTCTGCCATGAAGGTCTTGGACAAGTGTCCTTTAGGTACTGCCGCCGGCTACGGTCCGAGCATCACACTTGATAGGGAACTCGCTGCAAAAGAACTCGGCTTCGCAAAGCTAATAGTGACTGCGCCGGCAGCGCAAGCGTTCAGAGGCAAGAACGAAGCACTAGCTTTGACTGCGCTGCAGCAAGTCATGAGTACTCTTGGCAAGCTCGCCAGCGACCTCCTGCTCTTTAGCACGAAAGAGTTTGGCTATGTTACACTGCCGAGCAAGTTCTGCACAGGAAGTAGCATCATGCCGCAGAAGAAGAACCCCGATGTGCTCGAGCTCATCAGAGGGAAAGCTGCTGTTGTCAGCGCGAAACTGAATGAAGTCATCATGCTTGGCTTGAACCTGCCAGGAGGCTACAATAGAGACTATCAGCTCCTGAAAGCACCATTGTTTTCAGCTTTTGACTTGACTGAATCGTCGCTTTCGATGATGCAGCAGATTGTTGAGAAGTTGCAGGTGAACGAGGAAGCGATTATCGCGAGCTTCACACCTGAGATCATCGCCGCAGACAAGGCGACCCAGCTGGCAGCTTCGGGCGTGCCGTTCAGGGATGCTTATGTCCAAGTCAAGAAGGAATTAGCCAGCCTTGGTTCGCTCACAAAAGAAGAACTCCTCAAGAATATTACTGCGAAGAAAACTTTGGGCTCGCCAGGGAATCCTGGATTTGAAAAGCTCTAACGCCCCAACATCAACGTAAAACCTGCACGAAAGCGCTCTCGCTCTATCTCGAAGTCTTCTTCATCAGAGCGCATATCTTCGTCTATCTTCACACCCCTATGATGTTGATGTGTTCATATCTCGCCCATGCCGAGGAATCCACGCATGAAGCCTGCGTCGGCCGCATCGATATCCTCGTCTTCTTCATGTCCGTGCAGCACGACACTTTCCATGTCGGTCTCGTCGTATCTCTCTTCGTCGAAGTACATTGTCGTCTCCTACCCCCTTACCTTCTGTTCAAAGGGAGAACATTTATTAATATATACTTTTACCATATGGCATATATGCAGACTTATAGGCATATACATGTGGATGAAATATCCATTGGCGAACAGGGGTTGAAGTATGGACACGCGCAAGCTTATCAAGTTCGGTAAGAATAGTTTCGTCGTCAGCATCCCGAAGGAATGGGTCGCGGCGCACAAGCTCGTGAAGGGCGCCGTACTCAACGTCGAGCAGAAGCCAGGGAGCGTCACGTTCAGTACTGGTCGCGTCGACCTGGAAGAGCGAAGCGCTCGCATCTCCTGTGACAACAAGCCCTTGGATGCCATCCTTACCGAAGTTACCAGTCTCTACCAGACAGGATGTTCTACACTCACCATTGAAGGCACTGAACTGTCGAAGCACGCCAGCGAGGTTAAGAAGCTCGTGCACAACTTGGCGGGCGCAGAGATTGTGGAACAGAGCTTGCACAAGATGGTCGTCAAGGATCTCATTGATATCCAGCAGGTGAAGATGGACGCGCTCATCAACCGCATCGATATGATGATTAGGAGCATGTTTCAGGACGCACTCAGCGAAGAGTATGTCTCTGAAGAATTGCTGCGTGACCGAGACCAAGATGTGAACCGGTTGCAGTTGCTGGTGCGTAAGGTCGGTCGACTCGTCATCGAGAAGCCCGCTGTTGGGAACACTTTGGGAATCACGCCCTTGGCTGCAGATTACATGAACAAAGTGGCGTGGACACAGGAACGCATCGGTGATTATCTTAAGAGATTGAACGGTGACATCATCAGGAGCAGTCCGGGAACGCAGGCACGCTTGCGGAAACGACTCAAGTATGCATATGACCACTATCTCGCTGCGATGAAGAGCTATTACCAAGGGGACTTTGACAAGAGCGTCCTCTGCCATGCAGAAACGATGAAGCGTATTGCTGCTTATACTAAGCATGTGCATGCTGCAAAGAGTCGTGATGAAGTGCTGGCCTTGGAGAATATCAAGAACATTCTCCGTGATATCAGAATCATTCTTCGCGCGACGATTGAGACTGCCGGGAGAAATAGGTCTGAGAAAAGCTAGAGATGTAGCATCTTCGTGAATTCCTTGAAACGTGTTTCCAATTCTTCTTTCTTGAGTTCTTGTAATCGTTCGAGGCTGAACTGCTCGATGGTGAAACTTGCCATTATTGTGCCATGAGCGAGTGACGCTCGGATGTTCTCGAAACTTGCCGGGTCATCAGAATCCTGCGCGGCGAGGAAGCCCATCATGCCACCAGCGAAGGTATCGCCCGCGCCTGTGGGATCAACGACTTTTTCTGCTGGATAGGCAGGCAACGCACCGATGCCATCTTTGTGTGCAAAGAGACAGCCATGCTCGCCTTTCTTCACCACGACGAATCGTGGGCCGAGCTCCAGGAGATGCTTCGCCGCTGCGACGGTGTTGCGTTTTCCCGTGAGTTGCTCTGCTTCGTCATAATTCAGGACGAGGCCGTCAACTTCCTTGATAAGTTTGATAAGCTCGTCATGCTCGTTCTCAATCCACAAGTTCATGGTGTCTGCAACCACAAGCTTTCGCTTTGGAAATTGCTTGAGTTGGGCACGCTGGTTCGTGGGCGAAGCGTTCGCGAGGAAAATAAACTC
>JAAOYD010000050.1 GCA_018221165.1 Candidatus Woesearchaeota archaeon
ACGCTGCGCATCAAACGCTCTTCATCAGGGCTGGAGGCGAGACTGCCGCTCATCTCGTCAGCTTCAGAATACTCACCAGGTAGCGTCACGTCGGGATCATCGCCGAGAGATTCATGGGGGCTTTCACCCGTCACCACCCAACGAATGGTCCGTTGAGAACTCTGCGAACTTGTCCGCGACGTAGGTCTCGACATCTTCGAGATACTTCACGCTCGGTTTCAATGAGATGCGATGACTTAACACTGAGACAATCACTGCCGCAACATCCTGCGGTGTGACGCGCTTTCCATCGCGCAAGCGAGCGACGGCTTTTGCTCGGTCAACAACGCCAAGCGTCGCACGGACACTTGGGCGCTTCTCAATGTTCTTGTCCTCACGAAGCTGACGCACAAACGCGATGACACCTTCAAGAAGAGGCTGGGGAAACTCAACCTCTAGATTTATGCTTTGTTCGGTGACGATAGTATGCTCAATCTCTGCGCTTTCAGGATATCCCATCATGACCAAATCGAAACGGTCAAGGAAGACATCGCTTAGCTTCTCTGTTGAGCTGTCGTCTGGATTCATCGTGCCGATGAAGAGAAACTCCGCAGGGAAATCCATTTCATAGCCGCCGAGAGTTACCTTTCGTTCCTCTAACACTTGCAATAAGGCGTTCTGGAGCTTATCGCTGCATCTATTAATCTCATCGAAGAAGAGAATGCCGCCATGGGCCCTGAAGATTTTTCCAGGACAGAACGCTTCAGGACTGAGCGGGCCGTGTTTCAGCGCCTTAAGGGGGTCGATATCGCCGATGAGGTCCTCAGCAGTGAGATCTGGGCTGCCTTGGACACGGACGAATCGCTCCTCGCCAGAACGCTTCGCAACTTCCTGCCATGGGAAGCACGGAGTGACCTCTTTCTCAGGAAGCAGCCGTGCCACGTTCTTTGCCAGAGTGGTTTTGCCGATGCCCGGTGGGCCGACGATAATCACGTTGCGTTCCACCAGGAGAGCTGATTTCAGCGCTAGCTTCACAGGCTCTTGCCCTCTGATGTCATCTAATCCGCTCGTGTGGAGCGCGTCCAGGAATTCTTTGTCGATTGCCATAAGCCACAACGCAAGACCTATGGGCTTTATAACGTTTTGGCGCTGTGTGCTTATAAAAAACTATATAAGTGGTCATGTCGAAGAAAGCTACGTAGGAGTATGGTGGTGTCTTGAGGTGGGACTACGCAAACGTCCAGGCCAGATCAGTCTTGAGTATCTGCTGATTATAGGCTTCACCTTTGCTATTATCATCCCCGGCATTTATTTCTTCCAAGCCTACAGCCAAAGCAGCGTTTCTGGCTTTGGGACAGCGCAATACGACAAGCTCGGCAACGAAATAGTTGGGACTGCTGTGCAAACTCTCGCTCAAGGTAAAGGTTCGTGGCTCACTCTTGATTTGTTGGTGCCAGAAAGCGTCCTCAATATCACAGTGGACGACCAAGGTCGCGAACTCGTCATCACCTACCTCGGCCCCTTCGGTCCAACGGAAGCGGTCTTCTTCAGTGACGATGTTGCCATCAGAAACAAGGACGCGAGCGATGGATCTATTTACTCAAGTGGCGTCCATGGTGGGCGGCTCACTCTCAAGTTCGTCGCCGGCTCGAACAACAACGTCAGCATCGAAGAGGATACGGGCTGGTGGACGCAACCCGTTGAGTATTGCGAGAACGATGATGAATGTCTCCAACATTCGCGAGACGATACTGACTGTTACCATCGTGCATTCTGTGATAACGAGGTTTGTACTTTTGACATACCTCCTGATCCTGATTCGCTTGGTAGCTTTGGTGGCTGCGACGGCAACTTTAGATATCCTGGTGGAGTGCAATGCATTTTCAACCTTTCAGTTGAGCCTGACTGCACTGACGATGGTTGGGATTGCCCATACTCAACACAAACAGTTAACTGTCGGACCCCTGGTTTGGTTGTTTTGAGAGATGGTGACACACCGCTTTGCTGGCATCGACTCCCTGAGGTGAGTGGTTCTGCCTTTTGCAACGCTACCGGTTGCCATGTCAACGCTGACGACGGATGGCGGTGCGCAGATTCTGATTGCAATGCAACCTTTGGTTGGAATAACACGCTGTGCATAGGTGACAGGCCCTACATCTATAGCATCTATCTCAACGCGACGGATAGTCCTGTGAACAGCTCCGACGCGAACCTCACTGCATGGCCGAATGGCATCGTCAATCCGAACGACGGTCACTTCAGCATCCTCTACGACTGGCGCGTCAACGACGAAAGCATTGCGGTCGTGAACATGCACTTCGATGTGAACGAGAGCGCCGGCGAGAACAAGACGAGAGATTACAGTACGTGGGAGAATCATGGTGAGGTCTTTGGTGCACGCTGGAACGCTACTGGTGGCTGGAACAAGAGTGGTGGGTACGAGTTCGACGGTGAACATACCGACGCTGACGGCCCCGATCACATTATTATTCCTGGAGACGACCTCTCTACTACCGGTCAGCAATTCACTGTTTCGTTCTGGTTCTCGCCAGACGGACTCATTGACTCAAGTCACAGAGAGAACATGACCCTCGTCGAGAAACGGGAATTGACTGGAGACTGGCAGATACACTTCCTGACGAGCGATGCAGGGATGCTTCGTTGGCGTTCATACGTTGGTAATGTCCGGACGCAGCGCACATCATGGGAACCAGGAGAATGGTACCATATCACGACTGTTTATGAAAACAACACCGAAGCACGCATCTATGTTAATGGTATTGAGGATAATCGGCCCTCAGCACCACCTAACTATAATATTGGAGTACTCACGCAGAGCACTGATGACATCTTCCTCGGGACGCGTTTCGACAACTCTCATCGGTTCAAAGGTAGCATGGATGAATTCAAAATCTACAAACGCGCACTCTCTTCGCGAGAAGTCCTCGCACTCTACGAGAACAAGACTTGGACGCTCGACAGCCTGCAGACACGCGGCGGCGACACGTGGCAAGTCTGTGGTACGCCAAGCGATGGTATCTACAATGGTTCTACGACTTGCAGCAATGAACTCTTCATCAAGAACAATCCACCGGTCATCAACAGCTTGCTCCTGCAAGCGAGTGACCATCCAGCGAACAGTTCTGACGCTGACCTCACAGCGATTCCGGACGTGATTGACCCTGACGGCTACCCGGTGCACATCCTCTACGACTGGCGGCTCGGTGGTACAAGCATCGCGGTCGTGAATATGGGCTTTGATGTTGAACATGGCTCAAACAACCAGACGAAAGATTACAGCACCTATCACAATAACGGTACTATCGGTGATGGTAGTGACACCGACACGATGCCGACCTGGAACAAGACTGGCGGCTGGAATGGGACGGGCGCGTATATGTTTGATGATAATGATTATATTGCAATCCCTGGTGATGATCTTTCAACAGCGCCGTTCAGTATTAGTTTCTGGTTCAAACCGAACACAACAATAAACGCGGCTCCACCAGAAATATACAATATTTTCGAAAAAGATGATGATGGAAACAGAGCCAATGGTTTCCAGATATTTTTTACTGCTGATGCTGGAAGGATGCGTTTCCACAGTTATAGTGGTGCTATCTGGACGAATACTGCATTGTGGGAGAATGATATCTGGTATCATGTTGTTGCTGTTTATGATGGTGGTACGGGAAGTGATTTCATCTATGTCAATGGTGTCCTTGATAACTATAACAATGATTACACACTTGAGAATCTGAACATGAATGCTGAAGACTTTGTTCTTGGTAATAATCCTAATAGGCCTTTGGAGTATGGTCTTCCTGCCACATTCGACAACGTCCAGGTATTCAAGCACGCACTCTCTAACAAGCAGGTTGCAGCACTCTATGATAACCGCACTGACTATCTCCGTCGTGAGGAGACGAGTACTGGAGATGTCTGGAGTGTGTGTGGTACGCCGAACGATGGCCACGACGACGGCGCAGAAGTGTGCAGCAACGATGTTCCCATCGCTAAGCACCCTTGTAAGAACAACGACTTTGGCATGCAGTACGCTTACTGTCGCGAGATGAGCATCAGCTACATGAGCTTGGCCACGCTCAATGATTATCAGGTTGAGGTTGACCTGAGTTCGCTTCACCCTGGACTGCTCGGCAGCTGGCACTTTAATGAAGGCAGTGGAACCGTAGCGAAAGACTCCTCTGGAAACGGGCATGATGGAACGCTCACCAACAGTCCCACATGGACTACTTCTGGAGTGGAAGGTGACTCACTCAGCTTCGTCGGGCCAACTCTTCGATATGTTGACATCGGGGACGATGCTGCTTTCCAACAGAACAGGTATACTGTTTCTGCGTGGGTGAACATCCCATCAACAATCTACGAAACACAAACTGTCGTCGGGCGGAGAGATGCTTGGGATGAAACTAACTATATGGTGCGTATTGTCAGTTCGACTGGTAGGCCTCAGATTACCCATGTCAGACCTGATATTGGTAATACTATCGACAGCGTTACTGGCACGACTGACTTGCGAAACGCTGGATGGAAACATGTTGTTGCCACCTATGATGGTAGTGAACAACGGATTTATGTCAATGGAGTGAGTGAAGGTTTTGTCGCTGCGGCAGATCCTGAAATGGGTGGTGGCCAACAAGTCCAGATAGGTCATGACCGGTCAGGCAATTTCCGTTTCGATGGTGATATCGACGAGGTTCGAATCTATGATCGCGCGTTGAGCGAGGATGAAGTTAAGACCGAGTTCTGCACTGGCGCAAGCAAACTTAATATTCCTACTTTATTCTGCGTTGATTACTTCAAGTCTCACTCCTATATTGGTGCTGACTACCGTTTTACAGATCTTGATGGAGCGATTCGATTCCCTCACTGGCTTGAGCATGACAACAAAGCCTGGGTGAAGATTCCGACCATCAGTCCATTGGCTGGCATCCCGCCGTTCTACTTCTACTACGGTCTTAAGGACGCGACCGATTTGAGCGATGGCGACGCGACCTTCATCCTCTTCGATGACTTCAACGACGGCGTCGTCGACTTAGGTAAATGGACACCCACAACTACTATTGGAGGAACAATCACAGAATCTAATGGTATCATTGATGTCAACGATGGAACTGTAGGGGCGGTTGCTGAGCTTACCTCAGTAATTAGTGTCTCCGAGCCTGTAATCGTCGAGCGAATCCTACAATTTCCCACACAAACAACTACGTCACGAAACCGCTTCGGTCCTCGACGCTCTGATCTCGACTCAGGTATTTTCTTCAGTCCTCTTAGACCCCATTGGCTCTTTGGTCCAGTGCCGTTTGTTACTGTTCCTCTTAACACTCAGTTAGAGATGGAAAACATCTTCCAGGGAACAACTTTCATGTGGAATGTTAGGAATCTTGAAACAGATACGCAGATTTTTAGTTTAAGCACTATAGGAGGAACGCATTATGGCAAGATTTCAACGAATGGTGGCACTGATGGATACGCTAGAGTCCAAATGGACCGCATCCTCGCTCGAGTATACGCCAGCCCGGGCACGGAGCCAACAGTAGCTATAGGAGAAGAAAACTGATGACGCGCGCGCAGATGAGCCTCGAATATCTCCTTCTCATTGGTTTCGCGATAGCAGTCTTGTTGCCAGGTATCTATCTCCTCTACACACACAACCAAAGTTCCTCTTCAGACATTAGTGGCGCGCAATACGCACTCCTCGGCGAAGAACTCATCAGCGCCGCGAAGAAGACTGTCGCCCAAGGCGATGGTTCTTACATCACTGTGAATGCACGGCTTCCAGATAATCTTCTTAATATTAACATCTCAAACGGCGGGAAAGAATTAGTTATGATTTACCAAACACCCTATGGGCCTAGTCGGTCCGTCTTCTTCTCAGATTCGGTCATCCTCGCGAATGGTACTGGAGAAGATGGCACTATCTTTGTCATCGAGCCACATGGTGGCAAGACTGCAGTACGTCTCTCGTCAAACCGCACTGGTGTTGTCTGGGTCAAGGAGTGGATTGCATGAGGGGACAAAGTGGCATCGAGTTCATAGTTCTTCTTGGCTTCCTCATGATGGTCTTCCTCGGCTTCAGTATGGTCATCCAGGACAAGATTACGGAACAGCATCGGGTGAACCAGCGGGATCTCAGTGTGCAGTTGGCAGACCTCATTGAACGGGAGCTTCTCTTGGCTGCGCGGGTCAATCCTGGCTACAGCCGCGACTTTGACCTGCCATTGTCGCTTGGTGGTGAAGGCTACAACGTCAGCCTCGAAGGCAATGACACACTCGTCATCAACCGTATCGGTGAGGAATACATCCGCTTTTTGAGTGTCAACGTGACAAGGATTTTTACTTCGGGGGGGCCTGTTGACGAACGCATCGTCGATTTTCAAGGAGGTCATCGCACAATCTACATCCAGAAGAATATTTGGGGTTGTCTCTACATCAACCGGGATTGTGTCGAAGATGGCTGGGCGTTGCACGAATGTCCTGTCAGTTCTAGCGAGACTTGTGCCCCATAGAACCAACCGCAATCTTTATATACTCCTGCTAGGGGGAGACAGTGTGGATAGGTGGACTGAATGATTAATGTTTTCAAGAGATTTCTCAATCGCTTCTTTAAGGACCTCTTCAAGGAAAAGGGACAAGTGAAGCTTGGACTCTACGGTCCACCAAATGGTGGCAAGACCACCTTAGCAAACAAAATCTGCAAGGATTGGCTCGGTGAAGAGATGGGCAGAGCCTCAAAAGTCGCCCACGAAACGCGAGAAGTGCAGATTAAGGAGCAAATTACTATCAAGCGAGACGGCAAGGAATTGACGTTCAGCCTGGTCGACACGCCAGGTATCGCGACGAAAATCGATTATGAGGAGTTCATCAAGTCGGGCATGAAGAAAACTGAAGCGAAATCCCGGGCGAAAGAGGCCACGAAAGGGGTGATTGACGCTATCAAATGGCTCGACGACATGGATGCTGTAATTGTTGTGCTTGACGGCACGAAAGACCCGTACACGCAAGTGAACATCACCATCATCGGCAATTTGGACGCGCGCAAGATTCCAGTCTTGTTGGTCGCGAACAAGGCTGATTTGAAGAAGTTTGATTTGAAGCATGTCCAGGCGGCGTTCCCGCAATATGATGTCATAGGGATTAGCGCGAAAACTGGCGACAGCATCGACGCCCTGTACGAGAAACTTTTTGAACTTCGAAAAAAGGCATTGAAGAATAAGAAAAAGAGATAATGGCACCGAAAAAGAGGAAGAGGAAGATGCTCACACTCCAGTTCATCCCATATAGGGACATTGAATCCCTCTCCGGCGAAGAACGTATCAAGAAACTTCTCAAGATTGTGAAAGACGAGAAGATAATTCTCTTAGAGGGGAAGCTGAAACCTGAGGAAGAGACCTTGCTCATCAAACGTACCATGGAGCAGATTAGCCCTACCTTTAAGGGTATTGAGATTAGTCCTTTGAACGTGCACAGCAAGAAAGACCAGGCACTCTACCACAAGTACAAGGAAATACTCATCGGGTTTCTTCTGGGTAACAGGCAAGGACTAACTATCATTGGACCTGCAACAATCGTGAAAGAGATTCGTGCTGACCCTGACAAGATTCAACTCCTCATGGAAGATATGTCCAAGAAGAAGAGGAAGAGATAATGCCGCACCAATGTGTGAAGTGCGGAGAGTTCTACGAGGACGGCAGCGACGATATTCTCAAAGGTTGTAGTGGTTGTGGTGGGAAGCTGTTCTTCTATGTGAAGAAGGAGAAAGCCCAGCTCATGAAAGAGCAGAAGGCCATCGAACTGAGCAAGGAAGAACGAGCACAGATTGAGGAAGACGTCTATGATATTATCGGTAATGAGATTGACCGAGACAAGCCTGTTGTTCTGGATATTGAGAGCATTAAGATTCTGAAGCCCGGCCAATACGAGCTGGACCTTGTCCATCTCTTTAAGGACAAGCAGCCTCTTGTGTATAGTCTTGAGGATGGCAAGTACATGGTCGACTTGATTGAGACTTTCAAGAAGCTCCGCAAGGAGAAATGATTTAAACACCTCCTGTTCTCAGTGATTTATGATACTTGTCGACGTGCACGCGCACATGGACTTCCCGCATTTCTCTAAGGATTTGAAGGAAGTGCTTGGGCGGGCGAAGAACGCAGGCATGGCCGCAATTATTTCTCAGGGCGTGCATCACGCTTCCAATAAGAAGACGTTGGAGTTGGGTGCGAAGTATCCGTTGATTAAGTCTGCGATGGGGTTGTACCCGCTGAATGCACCCAATGTTGCAGTGCATAAGGAAGATGACGATGACTTTGACAGACATTCCGTTTCTGTTGCTGAGACTTTGAAGTACATCAAAGCCCATGCAGCTGAAATCACTGCCATTGGAGAAGTTGGGATTGATTTGGCGCACAGCGACGACGAACAGCATCAAATCCAAAACTTCATGGAAATACTCAGGCTATCCAATGCGATTAAGAAGCCAGTGATTATCCATTCGCGAAAGGCGGAGAAGTTGATTCTTGATATTCTCGAAGATGCGAAGCATGAGCGAGCGGTTTTGCATTGTTTTAGTGGTGGGAAGAAACTCATTAAACGAGCCATTGAGATGAAAGTGCCGATGACTGTAACTTCAAATGCGAATCGATTACAACATTTCCAGATGGTGGCACGCGAAGTACCGCTGAAACAATTATTGACTGAGACTGACGCTCCTTATCTCTCTCCTGTTGCTGGTGAACGTAATGAGCCTGCGAACGTGAGAATCGCTGTGGATGTCATTGCGAAAGAGAAAGCGTTGACATCTGCAGAAGTGGCGCGTAACATCTACATGAACTATCAACGGATATTCTGATGGCTGCTATTGAAAAGACAGGGCATCACTCCTGGAAGCTTGGTCCTCTGTGTGAAGGGTGTGAACGTTGCGTCCGCGGCGAGAAGCTTGTTGTTTTCGTGACAGGTGTCTGTCCTGCGCGATGCTTCTATTGTCCCATCAGCAAGGAGAAAAAACAATCTGATATAATTTATGTGAATGAACGGAACGTGAAAGAAGATACTGCTGTTATCGAAGAAGCGAAGGCGAGCCAGGCGACTGGCGCTGGCTTCACCGGTGGCGATCCGTTAGCTCGTTTAGATAGAACAATTCGGTACATGAAATTGCTGAAGAAAGAATTTGGAAAAGATTTTCACATTCATTTGTATACACCATTTGATTTAGTAACTGAAGAGCGCTTGCAGAAGTTGTATGATGCTGGTTTAGACGAGATACGTTTCCATCCAAAACTTGATGATGATGCATGGTGGGATAGGATTAACCTCGTGCGGAAGTTTGATTTGACTATTGGCGTCGAGATTCCTGTGCTGCCCGATAAAGTTGAGGAAACAAAGAAGCTTCTTGAATATATAGATGGGAAAATAGACTTTCTGAACCTTAATGAACTGGAGATTAGCGAACTCAACGAAGAATTCTTTCACAAGATAGGGTATTATACTAAGAACATGGAGAGTTACGGTGTCGAGGGCAGTGATGAAGCTGCGATGCAGCTCATGGAGTTCGTGAAGGAACAATCGTTGTCGTATCCAGTTCACTACTGCACCTGCACGCTCAAGGACCTTGTACAGATGGGCAATCGTTTGAAACGACGAGCAGAAAACACAAAGTTACCTTTTGACGACGTCGATGAGGATGGTCTGGTGACGCGGGGAGCAATCTACAACTCTTTGTTACCTACTGTTGGCTATGAGAAACACATCGAACACCTCGGCGACGAGGAACGGCAGCAGGAACTCAAGGAACTAGAACTGATTCTGAAGGAGTTGAAGAAGGAATATGGTTTGGGAGATGAGGAGTATTTCTTGGACTTGCATAAGCCGCGCATTCTGGTTTCTGCGGAATGGCTTGTCGAGCACGCTGCTGAGATTGAACAACCTTGTGCTGTTGTTACCGAGTACCCGACCTGGGACAGCTTTCCCATAGAGATCGACTTCCTCAACGGCATCCTTAAATAGGAGTATTTCTCAGGACTATCATGGTCGTCATTAACATCGACACG
>JAAOYD010000051.1 GCA_018221165.1 Candidatus Woesearchaeota archaeon
ACAAATATTGTATTTCGTGAGATGTCAGTTGCCATTTTATCTTTCCCTCGTCTGTGCCTATTTAAAGTTTACTCTTTTTCATTTTGTAATGGTTACTTGTAAAAAAGTATCGCTTACATTCTTTGAGCATTACTCCTTTATTGTTCTTGTCTTGAACCAACGCAACATGAAGGTAATGAGCACTACAAAGAAGAGCAGGACGAGGATAGGGGTGATAAATGAACTGGGTGTTTCGATAGTCGGCAGGATGCCTGGCTGTGCAGTGACAGTAATGGGGAAGGTTTCTTCACCCAGTTGTATGCCACCCGTAGTTCGCGCAGCAATCTTGATCAGGTAGTCACCGGGTTCGATGTCTGGCACTTCAAGGAAAGCACTGAGACCGGCAGCAGCATCTGGGTTAAGTGTTGTCGCAGGTGTCGTCGCTTGCACGATGAGCTCATCGTCGCGCAGGAGCGTGACTGTCGCTTCCGCTTCGACCGGCTCGTTCCACAAGAGCGTTGCAGTGAGGTCAAGCCCCACGATGCTGTCTGCTTGGAGCTTTTCTACAGGACTCTTGAGAATGACATTCGGCGTGCCGACTGCGACAGAACCATCCAGCAATTCTTCTCGTCTGGTTCCTCGGTCATCATAAGCATAGGTCGTTTGCGCGTCGTAGCGTCCGGGTTCTACATCAGCGACCCACCGCTTCGCGAGCTTGCCTTCAGCGTCTGGAGCGAGAAGCGTCGTGCCGAGCGGAATGGTCGCTACAGGATTTCCTGTGACAAGCAGCACTGTCGTGCCGGTAACGATGCCGTCCTCGGTGCCACGGTTGGCGAGGCTGAGAGTAAAGACCACCTCACTCCCTTTTGCGGTCGCGTCCTTGACAGTGAGTGAGCCTTCGATGTAGGTGCCGTCGTAGCGCCGATAGAGATTGAGATTGTGGTTGAGCGACACCGCGCCGGAGAACTGTCCTTCGCTATCGGGCTTCGCACTCACCCTGAGCCCCACTGTGTTCTTGCCCGGTGAAAGAGCATCAGCTGCAGGATGGGTAAGGGTGACAAGAACGCGTCGCTCACGCTCCTCAACAGTCATGACAAAAGACGACGGCTCGAGGGTTACCTGGTCAGCGAACGGACCTGTGGCGGTGACCGAAACCTTGAGAGCAGTCCCTCCATCATTGAAGATACGCAAGTCGTACTGACTTGTCGTTCCTGGTTCGAGGACAAAAGTCTGCGCCGCCGGACCCACCTTGAAGGCCGTCACCGTCGGAAGGAGAAGTATAATGAGTGTGAAGATGATGAGTCGTCTATCCACTGTAATTACCTGTGATGTTCACTGTGCTGCTTTTATCTCCAGCCAGCTCTTCATAGGGCAGGTCGACGAGGATATCGACATAGGCCGCGTCATGCGCATCAGTGTAATGGAGATTCGTATACAGGCTCGACAGGGTGGCAGGCACGTTCGCCCATGATGTCTGGCCGGATTCATACGCACCCGGTTCGAGCGTGTCACGCGCCTGATACCGGAATTCAGGATTACCGAGCCCGACCGTGTCGAAGAGCGCGTCATCCGCTTTGAACGTGACGTTCAGCTTCACATTCCCAGTGTTCTCTACAGTGAACGGCGGTGGCGAGTTGTCGGTCGTATTGTCCGTCGCGTTCCGCACCATCGTACCAAAATTCGTGTTGTTCACCGTGAAGTCAAGGCCGAGGACGCTGAGGATGGTGAAGTTCCAACTTGTGGCCCACGCGCTGCACGCGTTGTTGTCATCGCACGCCTGTGCGGTCCACCAGTAGATCTTGTCGACGCAGAGCTCGCCGCCAGTATAGGTACTCGGTGAGAGGCCTGACTGGTTGTCGTCGGCACAGGTCACCTGGGTGAGACTGAAATTGTAGGTGATTGGGTCACCGTCAGAATCGGTGGAGTCATCCCAATTGAATGTGATATTCCGCTCGAACACCGTATCGTTTCCTTGCGTTGGATAAACGAGGATAGGAACAGTTGGAGGGGAGTTGCCACCTTGGCAACACAGGTTGAGTGTGTAATTAGAATAGTTTCCAACATGCGCGTTCGTAAGATTGTACAAACCGCTGTTGCTCTCGGAAGAAGCCATGCTCAACACGGGCGAGTAGCCGGCACTACAGGTCGTGTTCACGTACTGACACGTAAGGTTACCTGGTGAGAGTGCCATACAAATATCATAGTCATATTGTGGTGTGACGCCCGGACGCTGCACATGCGCATTGGTATTCCCGTTCGCATGGAGTACTACAGTGGCGTTCTCGTGCGTGCAGTCGTAGCTAAGTGTGTGATTCACGTCAGTGACGCAGCAGAGGAAATTCGTGTACGTCGCGCTCGCGTTCATCAACTCAACATGCGCGTTGTTGTAGTCGGCGCTGATGTTTTCTATTCTGATGAGACCTGTTGTGGCGCAGCTCGACGCGAAATCGCAACTAAAGGTCGCGGCGTAGACCGCAGAGGAGAAGATGAGTAAAAGGACCATAAGTATGATTCCTTTGGCTCTCACTCTACCACCACGACTCTTGACCCGTTCCCCTCCTTTTAAATCTTTTTTCACGTGAAACCGCTCTCTATGAGGTCAAGACCGAGTGTCAAATTTCCTGATGTATCAACATAGCCAACGTTTGCACCTGTACTGTTTCTGAAGAGCAAGCCACCACCAACAGGAGCAGTAAGAGGAAGTGATTGACTTTCACTGAGTGTGCCCGTAAGGCAAAGGTTACCTTGCTTGCTGATAGCACCGACTGTTGAACCACCGGCTTGAATAGGGAACTCACCTGTACAACTGCCTTGACTGGTCGAGGACGTCCCTGCAATCATCATACGACCGTAGCTATCGATGAACGTGACATTTTGCGTGTCATTCTTCAGGATAAAGATGCCGTGGTCGCTGAAGCAATAATTGAATAGACAGGCCTTGCCTGTGGCACAGTCACCATCGATGGTGCATTCGACGCTCGGCGCGAGGATTTCAACTTCATTACTGCAGACTTCGCTGCCGTCAACCGTGCCATCATTTGGCGTCACACACACAGACCAGTTCTCGCCGACAGTGGTCTCGTTGCTGACGATAAGGTCGCTGCGGTTATTGTAAAGAGCGAGGATTTGATTAGAGGAAAGACTGTAATCATAAACTCTCACTTCATCAATACTGCCATTGTAGAACGTGCTTCCATCAGAGCGAGCACCAATAAAGAGATCATCATTATTCGCGTAGACAGCGTTCACTGTACTAATAGTTCCCGTTACACTTCCTGTATTGGTCCCATCAACAAAAAAATCAATACTAGATCCAGGATTGAAGCGCGCAACAACATGATGCCAACTATCATCTTGGAACGTAGAACCACACTCTCGACGATAGACTCGATCCGTAGCACTACCATCCTCACTCACATAGAAATCAAGACTATACGTTCCACCACCACAAACTCCGCCGTCAGTTATGTCCACCATCCAAGCAATACTACCGGTACCTTTCCATTTCGCCACAAGATACTGAGCTTGATCAGTGGTAGTACCGCGCATCCAGAAGCTCACAGTGAATGCGCCTGTAAAGTCAAGGCTTGCATCATCACTAATATTAATATAACCATCATTATCTGTAAAATCGTATGTCCCAGTACCATTCCAACCACTAGTGGCATTCCATGTTGCACTCGTGATTGTTCCGTTATTACCATAGGTTGTGTAATCTTTTGTCTCGTCAGTTCCAGCACTGTCCTCAATGTCAAAATTCATATTGAGGACTGCAATACTTGTGTTCTCCGTCCGCCAATCATATAGCAAGCTTGGCGTGGTACCATCAGGATCATAATCAGTAACATACGCAGTCAAATTCGCATTTGACGTGTTATCTGGTTTGTCAGTCGCGTTCAAGATAAGACTCGTAATAAACGGCGGACCAGTACTCACAATTTCTAGCGTGTCACTACAAGTACCCCGACTAAGATTCGTCCCATCATTCGGCGTGACACACACAGACCAATTATCACCGACAGCAGTCTCATCGGCGTCAATCGAGTGTGTGTAGTTGTTGTAGAGCTTGCTGACTTGGTCGGCAGTGAGCGTCCGGTCATATGCCCGTACATTATCAATAGTTCCGTTGAAGAAATGGTCAGGGTAGTAATTAGATGGATTATGCCAAGCGTATTGTGCGCCAATCATGTTCGGTTTGTCATAGCTAGCATCATCACGGATATTACCTGTGTGTGTGTTTGACTCAATAAGCTCGCCATCAATATAGATGACGACATCACTACCGTTATAGGTACCGACGACATGGACCCATTCCCCTTCAGTCACTGGACCATCAGCTATGACTGTCGCGTCCACAGTATTCCGAACGCGCCACAGCAGATGTGAGTTGTTATAGTACAAGAAGACCGCTTCGCCACGCGAGTAGACCATCGGTCTGTCTGAATTGCTCGAAGTGTAGGGTTTCACCCAGGCCTCAACTGACATCGTACTTGCTATCGTCATCTCAGCAGGATCGCCCATGGTGATATTGTCATCGACGCCATCGAACAGGTAGGCGCCAGTACCGTTCCAGCCACCAGTCGCGTTCCAAACAGCATTTGTAACAGTTCCATTATTACTATGAGTGCTGTAATCTTTCGTCACTCCACTCCCTGCACTGTTATTGACGTCGAAGTCCATGTTCAAGACAGCAATACTTATCCCTTCTTTTCGCCAATCGTAGTTCGCACTCACATTGTCTCCATTAGGGTCTTCAAGCGTCGCGTACGCAGTGAGGTTCTCAATCGTTGTGTTGTAGCCCCACGTACTGTTCAAAACGAGATTAGTGACGACTGGAGTTTCTCCCTCAATAGTAAGGTTGTCGCTGCAAACCTCGCTACCTTCGTTCTCCCCGTCGAAGGGTGTGACGCACACAGACCAATTATCACCAGTAGTAGTTTCGTTGCTGACGATGAGGTCGGAGCGGTTTTCCGCAAGTTGCTGAATCTGTTCAGAAGAGAGAATATAATCGTAAATTCCAACATTATCAATTGAACCATTAAAGTGATTACACAAACTACCTGAACCACACGTAAATGCACCAATTCTAAAAGGCTCATTTTGATTGGACATCGACGGAGAACCTCCAGAATCAGTTACTGTCTGTTCCACACCATTCACGAAGATGTCAACATCATTGCTTGAGTCATTAATTGTCGCAACAATATGATACCAATTCCCTACTGAAATACTCGCGCCCGAAGTAATTGGAACATAACAAGCGTCACCACCACAAGAACCATCACCCGCATCATCAATGTACAATTTTACTTCACCACCATTGAGCAAGAGGCTATATTCGATGTCGCCACTATTTGTATCATGCTTGCTCAAGATAGCACTATCTCCCGAATACCCCCCTGTCTTAATCCAAGCTTCAAGAGTTAACGTGCTAGAAGAGTATTCATCATCATCAGCGAAATCAATGCGTGAAGCAGAACCATCAAACTCATACGCACCACTACCATTCCAACCACCAGTAGCACTCCAAGTCGCACCAGACACAGTTCCATTATTACTATACGTAGTATAGTCTTTTGTTTCACCAGAACCGGCACTATTGTTGATGTCAAAATTCATGTTAAGAACAGCAATTGAAACATCTTCCTTTCGCCAGTCATACATAAGACTAACATTGTCATCGTTCGGATCAGTCGCGTTGACATGCGCTGTGAGGTTCTCGAACGTGCTGTTCGTGCCTATTGAGGTATTGAGAGTGACGCTATTCACAACAGGAGTGTTACTGCCGTAGTCATCCGCTTGAAAACCCAAGGTCATGTTGTAGGTCGTACTGTCTGCTTGCCCGATAATCTGGCCAATGGTGACTGTAGCGAGGTAGTTGGTGGAAGAGAGGTTGTCGCCGCCTGACGCTGACGCAGTCTTTGTCTGGTTGTAGTTTGTTGAATCCATCTGCGTCGCTGCACCAAAGCTAGCGAGGAGAAGTAAGATAGTCGCAAGAATGATTGGCAAGGTCTTCAATGCGAGGCGTGCGTGGCGATTCACTTGCGCATCACCTCTTTGTAGGTGGCGTTGATGTTCCGCGGATCTCGGTCAAGCGCTCGAGCAATATCAACAAAGCGCATACGTTCATGGTCGCGGAGATGCGCAACAAGGCTTTGCAGCGGTGCAGTAAGGCGGCCTCGAAAGATACCAACAGGGATGCTCAGGCGCGGGACGTTCTCTGACGGTTGCTTTTGGGGTTTCTGTCTCGCTTTTCTTGCTGTGTTCGTGATAGTGGAGTAAGAGCGGTTGAGGAATGCAGCTATCTCTGATGGATGCTTTCCTTGTTCGAGCAGATGGAGAACGAGCGCTTCGAGGATACCAAGACCCTGGCTGAAGACACTGAGAGGGATGGTCTCGCCCAGAGGTGGGTGACCAAGAGCTTCCATAAGGTCAGCATCAGTAGCATCGTAACGTTTCTTGAGCCATTCCAGCTCTTCTTTTAGTCGTGAAACTATCTGGGAACTATTAAAAGTGTCTTTTTTACCACTATTTATGTTACTAGTCGTCGCTATCAACCGTTAATTACGTTAATTAGAACTATTAAATATGTTATTTGTTTATAAAGGTATTGGTCTTGTCCATGAACAGCCTCCGTCTTAAACATGAAGGTGAAAATACTCCTCAGAACCTCATTATCATTGTTTTTTCCGGGTTTCCCGGCCAGAGCACTGGACAGGCATGGAACAGCTATTTAAACCTCTTTCACACCCCCATCTACATGAATAAAATCGTTCTGTTTCAGGACAAGAAAATTAGGGCTGAATGGGATGCCGAAAAAGAAGAATGGTTCTTTTCAATAGTTGATGTGGTTTCTGTTCTAACAGATAATGATTTCCAAGGTGCGAGGAATTACTGGAAAGTCTTAAAACATCGGCTTAAAAATGAAGGCAATGAGTCGGTTACAGATTGTAACCAACTGAAAATGCTTGCTTCAGATGGTAAATACTACAAGACAGATGTTGCGGATACTGAACAATTATTGCGTTTAATCCAATCCATCCCTTCAAAGAAGGCAGAGCCTTTTAAAATATGGTTAGCAAGAGTTGGAAGAGAGAGGATTAATGAAACCGAGGATCCTGAATTAGCAATAGATCGAGCAATGCGAACCTACCTTCAAGATACTCAAAAGAGTGGATTAACCAACGCTTAAAGACCATCGAAGTGCGCAAGGAGTTAACTGATGAATGGAACCGTGTCGGCATCTTAGAAAAGAAAGACTACGCAATCCTTACCAACGATATCATGAGAGCATGGTCTGGAAAATCAGTCAAAGAGTACAAAGCGTTCAAAGACTTACAGAAAGAGAACCTCAGGGATAACATGACAAACCTGGAACTAGTCCTAAACATGCTTACAGAAGCGACAACAAAAGAATTCTCAGAAAAAGAGAGTCCGCAGTCATTCTCTCACAGCAAGACTATAGCAAAAAAAGGAGGACGTGTCGCAGGAAACACGAGAAAAGATATCGAGAAACAGCTTGGAGAATCAATCGTTAGCCCGAGGAATGCTACAAAGATTCATTGCAATAAGAGGAAAAGACTGAAATGAAGGTTTACGTCGTTGGAGATCGTGGACCTGAACACAATACCATCAAAGGCATCTATGCAACATATGAGCGCGCCCTAGAAAACTGGAACGAACTACGAGGGTCGCTCTTAGCAGATGCGAAGTCATTTCTTAAGAAGGAGTAATACGAACCGGAAATGTGGCAAAGGATAGCCAGCAGTCTGAGCTGCAACGATCCTGAGAAAATAGATAATTACCCTCATGAGACACCATACATACAGAAGTGGGAATTGGAAGAGTAAAGACTGGGACTATCAGTGAAGAGGAATCTTGATAATGCATTTGTTGAGCTGTTCTTGCATACAGTGTTAAGATTCCGTCATTCAAAGTTAACGGTTGTAATTATTAATTAACAACTGTAAAGAGAAGTTGACAAAAGAGTATTTGTACAAATGAAAAGATGTTTGTCAACTAAGCACAAGTACCACCACTAGATACCCCAACCCATACATTCCCATTATAGAAACACAACTCATCATTAATAGCTGTACTATCAACATAGATATCACCTGCTGAGGGACTCGATGGTGCTGTTGCTCGAGGAGTAATACGCATCGTGTCAGAGATATGAAGATCTCGAACAGGTAATGTCGTTCCAATACCAACAAAGCCTTCACTTGAAATTCGCATTCTCTCCGTTATTGTAAGACTATTTTTAGGTGTTGTACTGAAAGTGATATCAGCAGGAGTTTCTGAAGAATTCCATGCACCCCCTGCAGAAGGAGTTATTGCTCTTATCCGTGCAGCATCATTATTATCAGCATCATCACTACCTCCAAAGTATAAGTCTCCTATAACACCTTGATTACCAATAACATCCTCTCGGTAAATAATCATCTTCGGGGAGGAACTTGCTATATGTAAATCTTCATCTGGATTCGCAGTTCCAATACCAACTTTTCCAACAGACGTTATGCGGAGTCCAGTTGCAGTTCCAGGACTATCATAAGGAGCAATGACTAGTGCTCCAGTACCTGCACCTCCTTTAGAGAAGATAATACCCATATCACCGGCCTGAGAAATATCATTATAACCGCCTGTGTTCAATCGAGGAGCAATACTAACCCAACTAGAACCATTTGTTCCAGTTATCGCAAAATAATCTGCGCCTCGCGACTCTTGAACACGAAATTTATCATTTGAAAAAGTACTCGTTCCGACACCCACCGACCCTATCGAATCAAGCCACAACTGGTTCGTGTTAAGCACCCCTGAATCAATTGCTTCGAGCACCAAAGCATGATCATCATCAGCACCATTCAGGACGTTCGCAATACGCCCACCCCAATCATACCCCTCACTAATATCATTCAAGTGGAACCTGATAGCTGCACCCCAACCATCACTCGCAGAACCTGACGTCGAAAGTTCAATAATGGTCATATTCTCAGTGCCGGAAGTCGACGTGACGCTGTCATAAATGTGAAGTGGAGCAAGCGGAGTGTTCTCACCGATGCCGACGTCACCCTCAATGTAAACATCTGCGACGTAGCTTGCTTGCTTGTTGTGTAAAGTAATGAGCGTATCGGCTGCGGCATCGTTCGCATTAAGCGTGATATTACTCCCAACGATTGTGACTAAACCGGCAGTCGCCTCTCCGAGATCGATACTCGCACCTGCAGCGCCGAGAAGATCACCACCAGAGACATTGATATCACCAACAACCGTTAATTCGTGCGAGGGACTCGCCGTTCCAATACCAACATGCGTGCTGTTCGCGAAGAGACCACTGCTACCGACATTGATACTGCCGACAATAGTGAGTGCATCTGTACCAATTGCATAGGTAAAGCCTGCGTCATTGCACGCAACGACGTTCCCCGCAGTTCCATAGCAACCATACGTGTTCGTAACCGTGCCAACCTCTACATCATCCAGCGTTGACTCATCAATCTCCGTGCCGCCAATACAATCAGTACATTGTAAATCTAAAGCTTGAAACGCGTACGGGCTAGTTGTGAGGTTCATACGCGGAGTCATTTCACTATCCGCTGCAACTTTAAGAGCCATCCACAACGGATCTGCAAAGATTGATTCATCAGTTGGCGTTAAGACAACACTATACAAGCCATTTGAATCAGTCGTTACACTCAGAACTTCACTGTAGTCGCGATTGCCAGCGGAAGGAGCATCATACAAGCTGAAATTCATACTATACGTTCCAGTCATTGCGTCGCCAGTTGCAGGATCAGTCAATCGCCCTTGCACACTCATCTTTTCCGCCGGAGCTGCCGCTACGAGAGAGGTGAAAAACAGAATAAAAGAGAACAACAACACTATCAATAATTTTCTCATCATTTGTTTCACCTCAGCAACTCGTTCACTTTGTCAATAATTATCTGAATATCAACCAGTAATCTCTCCGCAATTGTCTTTTCAAAGCTTTCATGAACATCGTAACAAGCTCTTTCTCGAAGCTCTTTTGCAGAACCGACTGTTTGTATATCTTCTTTGTTGAATGATGTCGCAACAAGAGTGAGCTCGTGTTCAGTCAACAATGAATTCTTATGAAAATGATGAAGGATTATGAAACAAAGAATCGCCATATGACTCTTAGACGAATATCCTTCTTTATTCACTAAAGCAGCAATAGCATGATATACCGCATAATAGCTTATTGTAATTGTCCAGTCATAATGAGATTTGTGAAGAGTGTTTGGAATCTCATCCTCATTCTTATTCATGACCCACTGCGCAAAGGCAAAGTTATCTTGCGCTCGCTCAATATAGAGCGATGCTTCATCTTTAGATTTTCTCAGCATATTACGAGCAAGATAGTGATTGAGCCAGTCTTGACACTCCCGTTCATCAAGTAGCCACTGACGCCAATCAGGTTTCCGTTTCATGCAGTAACCTCCACCACTCAGCTCCAATCAAAGGAATGGCATCTCGTCGAATATTCTTAAAGAAAGGTTTCTTTCTCTGATGAAATGAATCCTCAAATATTTTATACGAAAGATAGACAGGGCTGATTCGAACTCCTGTACGGAGAGCGATCCGTTCTGCAGCCACCTCAATACGCTGACTTCCTCGCAGCTGTTGATAAACAAGGAGCATATCAACATCTGAATCCTCATTGTAGTCTCCCCGTGCATAAGAACCAAAAAGTAAGACAAGAAGTGGCTTCTGTTCAAGGCTTTTTACAAAGTCTTGTATTGCAAACCGAACATTCGCAGGCATGGCATTCAACCATTTATTCGCAGATTCATAGAATAATGGTGTCAGATCGGTTTTTGTATAGTCGAGCGTGTACTGTAATTGGTTCCCTGTTCTCTTCTTAAGGAAAAGGTTATTCAATTTTTTGATTGCGTGTTGCACCGAAGGAAGACTCACGCCTATTTTCTTCGCGAGCTCTCGCTGATGGATTCTCGGGTGCTTACACACCTGCTCAAAGACACTCAATACCGTTTTGTTATACATTGTATGTCAACCGATATAATTTATATGTCATTTATATATTTGCTCATTTTTGAACGTGAAGGATCATTCTTGCACAGCATATAGCTTCTTGAGATACTTCTCCTCGATGAAATGCTCGTCCTTGAGTTCTTTCAATGTTTTCTCAGTGTCCAACAACGCCCATGTATCACCATGATGGTGCTGCCACACAGCCTCGTCAATAAAGACATCCCAGTCAAAGTGAGAATCTTTCTCAAGAATAGTTTTGATATCTTTGAGATCCTTTTTCCTCTCAGTAATACCCTTCAAGTAAACTATATGTTCTGAACGAACAACCTTGATACTGAGTGTTTTCTCTTGCTTATAATCATGCACTGCTCCTTTTCCTTCTTTCATCGCTTCGCTCAGAAAAGTCCTGAATATTTTTTTTGCGAAAAGATCAAATCGGACATCACCACGTTCAAACATGAGCGGTTTGGTCTTGTCCTTGAGCTTTTCAGGAACATAGATTGTTATCGGACTCGTTTCCTTGAAACCAAGTTTCTCTATCGCCTTGATGAAACTCTTTCTTTCACTTTCAGTTTCGAAAAGCAAGTCAATATCTTTTGTCTCCTCTTTGAAGCCAAAGTACATCATCGCTGTTCCTCCAAAAGCCCAGCAGGAGAGATCCTCCTTGAGGTTTTTGGCAATGAGCCTGAATAATTCATCCTGGTCTTTGATTGTAATCATAAGTCTCTCACATCGTGTCTATTAAATGGAATCTGTACGCGCCACTCTTCGCTTATTCGTTTATACTGTTCTTCTGTTGTCTTGAATCCGTTGATAAGTTCTATTCTCTTTTTTTCATGAAGTTTCCGATACCGTTTCGGCATCTTTCTCGTCCTGAAGAAAAGCCTCGCGACGTCGTAGAGTGCGCCGATCTTATTCCAGGAATTTCTCTTCTTTGCCTCGTTGTAGAGCTTTTTCCAATCCTTCACGTAATTGAAGCAGCGTAATGTCGCAAGGATTGCTCTGAAGCTTTTTGTGTCGATTGCATCGAGAATCGCATCTTCCACAGTGTACTTTCCATGCACTTGGTGATCATACCATTCCGCAAGCTTGAAATGTGGATTGTGCTTGTTCAGGAGATCGAACATGCCTTCTTTTCTCGGCCGTTGTTTGTAGCATGTAATCTTGTAGAACCTCGGTTGCTTGCCGCCACCCGTCGTGGTGACATGACCTTGCTTCTTGAGCTTGCTCAGTAAGTTGATGGTGCTCTGCCGTGTGAGACCAAGTGCTTCCTGTGCTGTCTCCACTGTCTGGAGGCCTTCGATTTTTTGGATTGCAGCACTAGTCACTGCCTACCACATCCTGGAAATCATACATTTCTAAACCTTCTTTTCGTAGCGATTCCTTACTCTCAATTTTCTTGGCGATGATGATGAGTTGTGGATTTTCAGTATCAAACAATTTCGCTTTCTCCTTGAGTTTCCCATACTCTCGTCTCGCTTCTTTTTCATTCAGCGCTTTCCACTTCACTTCACCTAACAGCACCTTATCCTGATCGAGACCGACAATGTCAATTTCGTGCTCTTTATCCCACCATCGTCCACTCAAGTGCGGAAACGTCCGTTTTACCCATTCCAAACAGATCTCCTCAAACGCTTCTCCGACATATGCGTCAAATTGCGGCTTGATCTTTTCAGCGATGAGCTTCTCCTGCTTTCCCTGCTCTATATACTCTCTGTTCTCATAAACAAAACGGAACCAGAAACGGACATAGTTATCCTTAATCTTGTAGATACCTTTACGCGACTTTTCAGGGTGCTTCTCTGTTATCGGAACACGACGTTCAATCAAGTGGAGTGATTTCAGGATTTCTAGATATTTTGTGATGACCCCCCGTTCAAAACCAGCAGCACTCATAATCGTCCCTAAGCGCGTATTCCCATGAGCTATCGCTTTCAGTATAGAGAAATATGTTCTCGGCTCTTTCAATTCCTCCCGAAGCACAAAAAGGACATCTTGTGAAAGAAAGGTATTCTTTGCCAAGATTCGTTCCTTGACCTGTTCAAGCAATAGCTTTTGGTGGTTGATATCCAAGAGGTATGCAGGGGTTCCGCCTAACACAGCATAGGCCTCTACCGCTTGCTCTGATGATTTCTTTGGGAAGAACTTTCTTGCATCATCAAAGCTCAATGGCTCGAGTAGGAGCTGCTCCGTTCTTCTTCCGTACAGAGGACTTTTGTAGCCGAGGAGTGACTCCATCATCGATATCGACGAGCCACAGAGAATGATACAACTCTTGTTCTTGCTGAAGTGCTGGTCCCAATAATTCTGGAGAATGGAAGGCAGGGCTTTATTTGATTCGACAAGGAATGGGAACTCATCAAAGATGACTTGCGTTCTTTTCTCAAGAAGGTATAAGAAGAGCGCATCATAATTTGCGAAAGGACTCTGTTGCAAGACCGCATCATTGAAGAATAACGCGATTTCCTCACTCAGCTTGCTCAGTTGATCTTTCTCTGTTCCTTGACGTGCGAGCAGATAAAGCGCTTTGTTCTTCTTGGCAAACTCTACAAGCAGCGCGCTCTTACCGACCCGTCGTCTACCGTACAAGATGAGGAGTGTGGGTTTTTTCTCGCGCGCCAGCTGATTAAGAAAGGCAAGCTCCTTCTTCCGATTGATAAACATAGCATATCACCATTTATGATAAACTGTTTTATATTATTTATATCTTTCCTTTTCTTTTTTGATTATCCATAGTTTTTGATATATAAAGTTTTAGTTTTTTATATTATCTATCCTAAGTTGATGATGATGTAGCCGCCAGCGCTGTCGATCGTTAAATTACCAGAGGTTGTGTTGATTACAGGCGTTCCAGCGAGTTCAAGATTACCAGTCCAACCAAGGTTACCATCAGTCTCACTCACCGTGACAGAGCCGATGTGCAAGCTCGCACTCCCGACATACATATCCTTCCAGACATGCGTCGAATTACCGAGATCATAGGTGTTGTTCGTCGCAGGCACGATGTCACCGTATTGGACAGTGTTGAGAGCAGTTCCTGAAGAACCGATCATGAGCTGATTAATAGCACCCGTTGTCGCACCATTACCAAGAGCGACGGAATTAGTATGACTTGCAGCAGTGCTGTAACCGAGAGCTAAAGCTTGTGCTGCTGTCGCATCAGCGTTGTAACCCAAAGCGGTGGTATAGTCAGCTGTTGCGGAAGAAATAGCACCTACACTAACCCCGTAAGAGCTTGCTGTAGCCCGTCCACCTATTGCAACGCTGTTCAAACCAGCAGTTGTTGGATTATCAGTATATCTATCTGAACCGATCGCAACGGCATCATATCCTGATGCTGCCGCTTGATAACCTATTGCTGTTGCCCCATCGGCTGTTGCATCGGCAGCACTGCCAACTGTTGTTGTATAATCTGCATTGGCACTTGCACCATTATAACCAATAACCATAGCATAACTTCCATTCGCTAACGCACCCATACCAAGAGCAATATTTCCTGGTTGAAGTGCTTGAGAGTTCCTACCAAGAGCAAGAGCATATCCTGCAGAAGCAACAGAGGATTGTCCGAACGCTATAGAATCTACACCAGTGGCCGCGGCAGACAGCCCAATAGATATAGCATAGTTTGCAGTAGCATCACTATTGCCAAGAGCAATCGTATGAGTGCCTTGCGTGTCAGCACTAGCACCAATAGCAATAGAGGATGTACCGTTTGCCGTACTTCCACTTCCCAATGCCACAATACCACCGCTCGTTGTGAGCGTGTTACCGCCTATTGCGATACCTGTCGTCTCTGATTGTGCGGATTTGCCAATAGCAACACCATTAACGACATCTGCGACAGTATTATATCCTATTGCCACAGCATAATTCCCTCCTGCTGAAGGGTTGTCACCTATCGCGATACTGTCATCACCACCTGAACTCGCTTGGTATCCAATAGCTGTCGAGAACCCTCCAGCTGCACTTGCACTGTTTCCAATATAGAATGCATTCGGCATACTGATGTTTCCTGGGAGTGTGAGAGTGTTGCTGCTGAAGGTGAAGCCGGTGATGCCAGTGATACCACTCGCAGAAGTCCAGTATGCGACACGGCCAGATGCGCCACCGGTACCGCTCACGTTCCCACCGCCGCCACCAATGTCACTAATACAACTACCACCACTAGTACAAATGTCACCAGTAGCGTTGATGCTACCGTATTGATAGGTATTCAATAAATCAGTCGATGCTCCGATCATGAGTTGGTTAACTGCAGAAGTAGCAGAGTTGTAACCTAAAGCGACACTTTCAGCATGTCCTGCATTTGCAGAATGCCCAAGGGCAAGAGAATCTGTTTGTGAAGCTATTGAATTATACCCTGCTGCGAAAGAGTACTGCCCACCTCCTGTTGATGAAAAACCTATAGCTGTTCCTAGGTAACCGGAAGCATCTGAATCACGTCCTAATGCAAGACTCGAGGCGCCGCTCGCGTTGGAACGATAACCAAAAGCATACCCTGTGTCTGCAAACGCAGCATAACCAATAGCAATACCTTTAATTCCCTCTACAACAGAATTCACACCAATAGCTAACGTTTCATATGAGCGTGTATTTGCGTTTTTACCTATAGCAATACTATCCCTTAATTCTGTACTAGAAGATGATCCTAATGCAATACTCTGATCACCAACAGCAGATCCCATTATACCTATACTGCTAGCATCAGATGAAACACTATTTGGTCCCAAAGCAACACTGCCAGTACCTGAAGCTTTTGAACCATAACCCAAAGCAAGAGCATTGCTTCCACTGGCATTCGCGAGATAACCAAGAGCGGTCGAACGTATACCGGTCGCAGTGGCAGAAGAACCTAATGCGATGGTGTTCGTATTTGAAGCAGTTGCGCCACTACCCATAGCGAAACTCGTCGGCATGTTGATATCGCCTGGTAACGTTAAGTCAGTGCCATCGAAAGTGAATCCAGCATTGCTAGTAAGCGTGTTCGGGCCGCTCCAGTAGGCAAGACGAGTATTCGCACCGCTGCCGGTGAGGTCGTCGGTGCTATCAGTGTCGAGGTTCGGATACTCGTTCTGTCCGACGTAGTTCGCATCCATATACGTAGTGTTTACCGCCACAGACGGCTGCGGTCCTGCTTGGTTCGTGACGATGATGCCAATCCCTTGCAGGACATCTGTGACGTCGCCAGAACTTACCGTCTGATTACACAAGCCATTCGCCGGCGTGCA
>JAAOYD010000052.1 GCA_018221165.1 Candidatus Woesearchaeota archaeon
GATGTTGGCTTGAACTATCTCATCGAACAGGGTTATCACAAAGCACTCATGATGGAAGGTTGGAATCCTGAAATGGCAGCGAAGATTGATGACTATCTCAACCCGGAGAAGTGGAAGGAGAACTTGTGCAATCCTCACGGCGCGTATAAGGAGTTCACGCAGGATGTCGGTGCGGTCTACGCGTTCCAGGATGGCACCTACCGTCCTGTGCTGACCTTTGCTGGTGAATATCTAGAATTAGATGGTTATTATCTCTACACTGCAAGTGGTGTTGCAATGAGCCTCGAAGGCGATAATCAGATTAACTTGACGCTTATGCCGGGCCACATCCTGATTGGCAGTGCGGAACTACCAGAGAACACGTTCGGCTCGCCGCAAGGTTCATACAACAGCACAGTCCTATACGAGCATGTCTGCGCAGAATTCCGCGAGCCATTCCCTGACCCGGCTGGCAGCAAGCAGTATTGCCGACCGCTAGAACAGGACGCCTATGGTCGTGGTGTGTGGACGAATGCAACATTACCTGAGTATGGTACTGATGATCCGTACAATAAGAACACGAGTAGCTCGATAGCAGGCACCCAACTTTGGGGTCTCATGGGTGGTATGATGGGAGGGATGTCAGGATGAAACGCGGACAAATTACTCTTTTTGTTATTCTTGGCGTTGCACTCCTTATTCTCGTCTTGCTCTTTATATTCAGGGACAACATCTTCGGCGACCGCGTCGACAACACCCTCGACGAGGAAACTATTGCAGTAGTCGAACAAATTGTGCTGTCCTGCACTGATGACGGTCTCGAGCGCTTGTTACGAAAAGCCGGAGCCAATGGTGGTCATATTGATACAAGTCACTTGCATTCATACCCTGTTGTTTGGGATAGCGACACAGTCCCCTTGTATCCGCAGAATGTTCCCTATTGGAGCCACGTCCGCCCGTGTAGTGAGAACCTACTAGGCTGCGAAGCGAGTAGCCAACCACCCTTGTGTGGTGAGGGACGTGCCTGTCCAATCACCCAGGACCACAGCGTGACGAACGGCGAGAGTCTGCAGGAACAACTAGAGCGTTTCCTCCCTGAGACTATTGTTGAGTGTGTGGATGGTTTCCGTCAATTGGAAGGACGTTTTACTGTGAAACAGCGCAAAGACCCTGAAGCAGTCATCGCTATCAATGAAGAATCGGTCGTCGCGACAATTGACTGGCCGCTCGTCCTCACTGAGACTGAGACTGGTGGCAACGCGCGTATCGAGGACTTCACGAGTCGCGCTGATGTTGCGCTCCCGAAGATTTATGGCTTCGCGAACGATCTGGCGAACGCAGAACGGGAAACAGCGTTCCTTGAACGCCTTGCGCTTCACCTCCTTGCTGTCTATGGACATATTGACGGCGAGATTCCTCCGATGCGTGATGTCGAGCTCTTCGGCAAGAAACGTTACTGGGTGAGGAGTCACATTGAACAACTTTTGCGCGAAGAAATTCTCATTTGGATGAGTTTTATCCAAGTGCCGAATGCGCTTGAGAGTTACATGCCGATTTGGCCGAGCAACGCAGCCTCCTTATCACAGGACGAGCAGTTCCTCTATGCTGGTATCTTCCAGTATCTCACAATCAAGCCGAACAATAACACTTATCCTGACCTCGGCGTTGACTTCTTCTACCCTGACACAAGACCTTACTTGTCTATCAATGGTGGCCAGGAGGTGCTCGGACCTCGGAGCGCTGAGACAAGTAATCCGTTCTCGAAGCTCATTGGTGTATTCATGAATGATTATCGCTTCCGTTATGACATCGCCTTTCCCGTCATCGTGACGATTCAGGATTACGGCGCCTTCGACGGAAAGGGCTACAAGTGGAACTTCGGTCTCGAGGCAAACATCAACCGAAACAAGCCGCTCAATCGCAACATGACGGCGATGCGTTTCGCGCTCGGTGGTGAGCAGGTCGATCCGCTCGCGCCGCAGCAACGCGTGAAGAATACAATTAGGATTATTGCGCGCGATGCTGAGACTGGCCGTCCGATTCCTGGCGTGCGCATTAGCTATGCTTGTGGTCAGGATTTCTTCGTTGGCGAGACTGATAATGATGGTCGTTTAACAACCCGCTTCCCCTATTGTCGGTATGGTGGCACTGTGCTCTACAGCGGCACTGACTACATGGGCGGTGGCGTGGAATTCGACAATTATCGCGAGAACATTATTGAGGAATTTGACCTTCGACTTTGGCCATTACAAGAGGTGGAGCTCTTTGTTAAGAAGACAAGTGGCGAACTTGGTGACAATGATTTAGTTATGCTTGGTTTCCAGCGCGTTCCCCAAACACCATACGACCAAGAGATTCCGCTTGGTGGGTATTACACGTTGTCGATGGCTGACCAGACACGGCAGGCTGAAGCGCAGAAACTTGAGCTTGAAGAGCTCGCGCGCCAGGGTGTTATCAGTCAGGAGGACTACGAGGATATGTTAGCTGACATTAATCGTACCCTTGAGATAGCGCCTGCGCAACCCAGTGTGAAGGTTAAGCTCGCTCCTGGGAATTACACTATTGATGCCTACTTGATTAATACGGAACCATTCACTATTCCTGCAGAGACCCGTGACGCGGGTGGTACCGATTTCATCTTACCGGCGCAGAATTTCTCGATGTGGATGAGTGGTGGTGCGAAGATGAATCGCAGTGAGGCCTTCCCGGTGAATGCAGAAATTCTCTATGGGCGGGACACGCTCACCTTCAAGGTGTTGGAGCAGACAATACCCAGGTCCTGGACGCAGCTTGAAACAGTACAACCTGTCGATGAGTTCTTGAAAGGTAAGCGGTCGCAGATTCTCCCTGTGTGGGGTTAA
>JAAOYD010000053.1 GCA_018221165.1 Candidatus Woesearchaeota archaeon
ATGTTCACTACCGTTCTCGGGTTCGTGGCCTTACCCACGAACCATGAAAACGAGGATGGAGCTGTTTTTAATAAATGTTTGGCTCTAGAAGTCAAACAGGTCTTCTTTCTTCTTCAGTGCTGTTGGCGCTTCGCCGCCGTGCCAGGTGAATCGCGGTCTGATTTGAATGGGGTACATCTTCTCGTTGTTGTCGTCGAGGATGAGCGCTGCGCCTTTGGTTCGCGGCAGGTTGTCGAGTTCGACGTCAAGTCCTGAGCGCATATAGCTTTGCATGAGCATGCCGAGTGCGTCAGTATCAAGTTTAGCAGTTATCCTATGCGAAATTATTGTGTCTGATTGCGTCATGACATCGGTGTGAATCTTACCAGGCTGCTGTGTCGCCAAGATCAAACTGATACCTGGCTGTCGTCCTTCACGAAGTATCGTGACGAGCGGATCGGTGGCGAGGGTTTTCCCTTTGTTCGGCATGAACTCGTGAGCCTCGTCAACAACGAGCCAGACCATGGGAAAGTCCTGTTTGTCTGATTCATCCTCGGAGAAATATGAGGTCTTACTTTCGACATCCTTGAATTCTTCGTCCTTACGGGAAATCATACGTTCGTTGAAGAGCTTCTGGGCGACGAGACCGATGACCAATGACTTGATCGCCCAGCCGTTCTCTTCTGTGGCGTAGCAGCTGACGTCAAGCACTGTCACTTGCCCAGGCATGGCCAACTCTTTCAGCGTGGTACCTTGCTTGTCAAAAACGCCCCAACCTTTGGCGGCTGCAAAATGCGTCTTGGCTGCGTTCTTGGTCTCGACCGTGGCGTCCTTGTTCTCATTGACAGCGGTGATGATGTCATCCAAATCATAATCGTCATTCTTCGCTTCTCGGAAGTCATGGATGATTCCTTGGATGAGCACGCCGATGGGGCTGTTCGGCTCGATGTCAAAGGTTGAGGTCCAGTCTGTGCCTTGCAGTTCGGCAGGTCGAATCGCGAAGGCCTTGTCTGTAGGAATACCCTCATCCTTGTACTTGTTGTAGTAACCTGTAGGTGTGAAGATGCTGATGTCTTGGGCGTGGGGTTTGAGATCCCATTTCTCCAGCAGCTCCTTGTCTTTCATGTTTGGATACTTCATGGTCCAATAGATGCCCATGGTGTCCAGCATGATGATTGAGATGTTGTTCCTGATATGGTCTGGTAGGTCAGCCATGCCTTCGGCGATGACGCCCATGGTGTAGCTTTTACCGCCACCGCGCTTGCCGCAGACGAAGACAACATGCGATCGAATCATGTCGAGATAGACTTTGTTGCTCAAGCTCGTCGTTCGGCCCATCTTGACGTAGTGCTTGCCGAGATAGATAGTGCCCTCGGTACCGTACTTCTTCAGGTCTGACTTGTTCCGTCCGACGACGATATCGTAGGCCATGGTGGTTCAGGAGGAGGGAGATTTATAAGGGTTGTGTCAGCCTTCCGGCACGGTCTTGTGCATCGTCAACAACCCTGTCTTGAGGCTAGCTGATTCCGCGACTTTCGCGTGGCCGTGGGGGATGAGCACCCATTTCTCGTTCTTCGCCGCGTGAGCAAAGACTATCTTGAGTCCTTCATGTGCTGAGAAATCTTTCCAGTGCTTCACGACAAAGTGCACATTCTCTTTGAGATTCGTGGTAATCAACAACACCTTTTCTTGTGTGGCGAGGTTTGGCAGTAGGCCTTCGTCGAGCTCAGCAATGACAAGACAGGTATAGGTGACGCTGTCTTTCTGGGTGATAATAAGTTGGTTGTCGCCTTTCTTCTCGATCTTCTCGATTTTGTGTTCGAAGAGGTCGCGATGCTTGATGTAGTGTTCCGCCCACTCACCAATGTCCATCAATGCACCGTCCGGGCTGTCTCCCCGATAAGGTGGAAGATGTAGGGGGTGAGTAAAGCGAGGGCGAAGGCGCCTCCGAGAAGAAAAGGATTAACGAATGGGATGTTGGCCAGCACTCTCGTAATAAGCCAGATGTTGAAGATTGAGAGTACGGTGAGAAAAATGAAGTTAAAGATGTGATGTTTTCGTTCAAGCCATTCGATGTCTGGAATGAGGATGGCGAAGAGGCTGCCAAGACATAATCCTAAGATAACGAGGATGGTAATGATAAGCCATTGCGGTAGCACGATGAGGAGTGGGGTGATGACGATGCTGGTGAGGAAGATGCCGATAGCGGTGAGAAAGAGGAGAGCCCAAAACACTGCTACTTCGAGGAACTTGTAGACTGGGTGCTTTTTCTTCTCCGCGCGATTGAGCGCTCGCTGTGCGTGCTTAATCTCAGTTTCACTCCAGCCTTTGGCGCGGAGCTTGTGATGATGAAGTTTCATACATCTTCTTGGAGCGGTTTCGTTTAAAAAATTTTGGGGAAAAAGAGCCTTTTATTTTCCATATAGTCAATAATATCCAAATCCAAAGAATTATAAACGTCTCAGAGCCCCTGTTTCTCGACGGAGAGAAGCAGAATTTCTCGAGTGTGAAGCTATGGCAAAAGAGGAGTACGAAGCTACTGACGAACCCGCCCCTGAAAGAAGCGGCGAAAAGATTATCCCACGCGTCATCGAAGACGAGATGAAGCGTTCCTATCTGGACTATGCCATGAGCGTTATTGTTGGTCGCGCCCTTCCTGATGTGCGTGACGGCCTCAAGCCTGTGCACAGACGCATCCTCTACGCGATGAACGATCTTGGCATGAAATACGGCCAGCCGTTCAAGAAATGCGCCCGTATCGTTGGTGAAGTGCTTGGTAAGTATCACCCACATGGCGACTCAGCAGTGTATGACTCGCTCGTGCGTATGGCTCAGGACTTCTCCTTGCGCTACCCACTCATCAACGGTCAAGGTAACTTCGGTAGCGTCGACGGCGACCGCGCAGCCGCAATGCGTTACACTGAAGCACGGCTCGGAAAGATTGCTGACGAACTTCTTCAGGACATTGACAAGGGCACAGTGGATTTCGTCGAGAACTTTGATGGTTCATTGAAAGAACCGTCTGTACTCCCAGCAAAACTTCCTAATCTTCTCATCAATGGCAGCTCCGGCATCGCCGTCGGCATGGCCACGAACATCCCGCCACACAATCTTATAGAAGTGTGCAAAGCGACCATTGCACTCATCGACGAGCCTGAACTCGAAGCAGCGCAGCTCATGGAGCACATCCAGGGTCCTGACTTCCCTACTGGCGGCATCATCGCTGGCAAGGCAGGCATTGCCCAAGCCTATGGTGCTGGTCGCGGTCGCATCCGCGTGAAGAGCGTTGTGGACGTTGAAGAAGTGAAGAACAAGAAACGTCTCGTCGTCCATGAGATTCCCTACATGGTCAACAAAGCACAGTTGGTCGAGCAGATTGCTGACTGCGTGCGTGAGAAGCGCATCGACGGCGTGAGTGACTTACGAGATGAATCTGACCGTAAGGGTATGCGCATCGTTATCGAATTGAAACGCGACGCCAACCCTGAGATTGTCGAGAACCAGCTGTTCGCGCACACGCGCATGCAGGTGACTTTTGGTATTAACATCGTCGCACTCGTAAACGGCAAGCCAAAGACGCTTGGTTTGAAACCGATTCTTGAACAGTACATCCTCCACCGTCGTTTAGTTGTTCGGAAAAGGACAGAATTCGAACTGAAGAAGGCGGAAGAGCGTGCGCACATCCTTGAAGGCTTGACCAAAGCGCTGGATCACATCGACGCAGTGGTTGCGTTGATTAAGAAAGCCAAAGATGTGAACCAGGCCCGTGTGGGTTTGATTGCGGGGTATTCCTTAAGCGAAATCCAAGCGAACGCTATCCTGGACATGAAGCTGCAGAAACTCGCTGCTCTTGAGCGGGAGAAGATTCGTCAGGAACTCGAGGAGCTCAAGGTACGCATCGCCGAGCTCAACGCTGTCCTCGCCGACGAGGAGAGAATTCTCACGATTATCAAAGACGAACTGTCTACTCTCATGGAGAAGTATGGTGATTCCCGACGGACGAGCATCATTGACGTTGAGGATGAAGAGCTTGACCTTGAGGATTTGATTGAACCGCAGGATCAGGTCGTCACTATCTCCAATGCTGGCTACGCCAAGCGCATGCAGTTGCAATTGTATCGCGAGCAGCGACGTGGTGGTAAGGGGGTGAGAGGTGCAACCACGAAGGAAGACGACTTCATCGAGCACCTCTTCATCGCGAACACGCACGATTATCTCTTAATCTTTACCGACAAAGGTAAAGTCTATTGGAAGAAGGTCTACTTCCTACCCGAATCAAGTCGTCAGAGCAAAGGCAAAGCCATTATCAATTTGGTAAACCTCGAGCCTGGTGAGAAGGTCAACGCGGTCATTCCTATCAATGAGTTCAGCAAGACTGAGTTCCTCATGTTCGCGACGGCAAAAGGCACAGTCAAGAAGACGCCACTGTCAGAGTATTCTAGGCCTCGCCAGGGTGGTATCAAAGCTATCAATCTCGTCGAGGGTGACACCCTCGTCACTGTCTTGAAGACCACTGGTTTGGACCAGGTCATGCTCGCCAGCGCGAAGGGACAAGCTGTCAAGTTCAACGAGGAAGATGCTCGACCCATGGGTCGTGTCTCCACTGGCGTGCGTGGTATTCGCTTGAAACCGAACGATAGGCTCGTCGGCGCCATCATGGCTGCTGAGGAGAAGAGCGTGCTGACGGTAACCGCGAACGGTTTCGGGAAACGTTCACCCATCTCTGATTATCGTTTGATTAACCGTGGCGGACTCGGTGTGAGAAATATCCTCTGTTCCAGTCGTAATGGTGACGTTGTTGCTGTGAAGAGTGTTGACGGTACTGAAGGCATCATGCTTTCGACCAAGAATGGCATCGTGATTCGTACTGACACCAAGGACGTACGCATCATTGGGAGGAACACCCAAGGTGTCAAGCTCATGAATCTCAACGCCGGCGACCAAGTTGTTGCCATGGCGAAGATCGCTGAAGAGAACGGCGATGACGAAATAAGAACCACTGCTGAGTAGAAATCTTTATAACCTTTCAGTAGTTTTCCCGAGCATGGATATTCTAGATACTCTCGCTGATGAGAGAAAAAGTCTCAGGCACAAAGAGGTAAATGCTGACCAAGCAGTTATTGTCAATCTTGAATTCGACCCTGAAAGTATTTATCCCTATATAGGGCACGAACTCCATAATGATGTTTTGAATCTCATAAATAGAGACAAGACACGTTTTCTCCAAGAACACAATGCACATATTGTACCGTTCGGAATCATTCATGAAGATCCAATGACCATCATCTCTGCCGACATGTATTATAACAGCGAAAGTAAAACCTTAGGAGGGTGGTTGCTAGAGTATTGTCTCGATACTGGAGAGGTATCGACTGATTTCTCTCTGCGAAGAGCATTATATACGAGCCCCACGTCCGTCGAGACTATTGATATGATTGAAGATGTTGAAGATGATGGAATTGCTCATCTCCTAGTTGGCATATCACATCGCGTTGTCAGTCGCTCTACACCTTTGAGAATGTCAAAAGTTAGGGAAACACTATTTGAGTATTTCCGTCAGTTGGATCCCTTTTTAGCGATGGCAATGCAACCAGAAAAAGCATACCTAGTTGTTCCTGAGGTGAGGAACTAATGGACCCACTAGAACGAGAAGTGAAGAAGTCCTACGCAACCGTTACTGTGTGGACTCCTGATGTCACTGGCTATAAAGTCAAAGATTTTCTTTTCCCTGATAGCCCCTTTGATGGTCCTCATCCAATGAAACACGTCTATCGTGATATTTTTGCATCGACTGGTTTGCGGGCATTCTATGAGTCGTTCTCTCGAAATGCAGGTACTGGCTTGTTCACCATTGGGAGGGCATCGTTGAGGGTTGAAAGTGGTATCCAACCGTTTCTCTACATGGCGACGCTGTTGAAAGACAAGAAGGATTTCTTCAAGAAGGATGAGCCCGGTGGTGAACTAGAGGAGTTGTTTAACCACGTGGCTGAGCATACTTTGGCAGGAAAGCGTCCGCAGATGGATTTCTTGAAAATCTGGAGTGTTGGTTGGCACTTTGATGACTAGACCTTCTTGACAATTCTACTCTTTGGCATGCTGCCGTGTATCTTGAAGTTCCTGCCGCAGTAGACGCAGCGTTTGGTCTTAGAAGTGACGAGTCCTGGCCTCGGCTGGGTCTTCTGCTCTTTCCCGCAGCCTGGGCATTTCACGATGAACATACGAGAGATAGAGGGAATATTCTATTTAAGTGCTGCGCGGGGATGTCCAGTGCTACGTCCAAAAGCACCGAAGAACAGCCGACTATATACCCAAGAGTCTGAGTTTCTATAACACCAACAGGAGCTGCCTAGCGGCAGAATTTGGGCGTTGCCATATAATTGGTGTTA
>JAAOYD010000054.1 GCA_018221165.1 Candidatus Woesearchaeota archaeon
CCATTCACGGATGACTCTGACAATGAAGCAACAAAACAAACACCCTATACATCCCTCTTCGGCAAACGCCTTAAGTTCACCCTCGTTGTTGTCGATGTTACTGAGGAATGCAAAGGTGATGTTGACTTCTGCGACAGCTTCGAGCACTCAGTCTACATCCAAATACCTGACCGAAACCCCGAAATCAGGCTCACGGTCGACGTCGCAGATAAAAAGAAGACTGCAGGAACAAAGGAAGTAACGGTGATTGAGACTGGACAGACGAACAAGCTCTCCCTCATCATCAACGAACCCTACGCTACCTGCACGGCTCACTACAACGCGTCCATCACCCTGAAAGAACAACTCAACCTCCCCTTCAAACCGTCAATGAGTTCGCAGGATGGTGTTATCGTCGAGAATCTGCGCTGCTTTGGCGCGGACTTCAAGCACAAATTCGAAGTCTTTGTTCCAGACACACATCCGAAGGCAATCCCCTTCGATATCACTGTGAACACGAGCATTGGCACGCGCAGTATTGTCACAACCTTCCCCTTCCAGATTGAACCAGAACAACGCGTCCGCGTCAACGGACCGAGCCCAGGCTACGCCCGCGAGAAGTTTGTGGACATCAGCTGCCACGATATTAGTTGCAACGGCTTTAAAATCGCCTACACTGATGATCCGATGAGCTGCGCGGAAAGCGGCGGCCTCACAGATGCTGACTTCAACGAACCAGACAGCCTCCGAGCCTATGGTGGCGTGACCAGCGCGATGTGGCGTTTCTCGATAGATACCGAAAGTCATAATGGCGAGTATCTCTGCGTGAAAGCAGGTACTGATAATGAAGATGAAGATATCTACAGCCTCGGGCTGCACCAGAACCTTCCGACGAAAGTGGCGATTGACGCGACAGCACCAGAGCTCACAGCTCGATACGATCCAATCCAAGGGAAGATGAACATGGACTGCACAGATGTGGGTGACTACAAGAGCGGCTGCGCGCACAGACCATTCAGCTACTCCTATGTTGTGAATCCGTTGCAATTCGCAGGCAGCATCCTCACAGTGGGCCTGCTCAACGCTGAATGGAGCGGTTGTCCTGACGGAGAAACAGGCCACTACGTCACGTGGAACGGTGCAGGCGGCGAGATGCCCTACTTATCACAAGATGTGCGAGTAATGTGCATCAAAGCAACAGACAACGCAGGCAACTACGTTGTGAAGAGCAGACTTGTCTATGGTAGCGCCGAAGTGCTCGGCGGCTTCCTCTTAGCCTACGCAAGGAATCAATAAGGTGATACATGTGGCACGCAAAAAAGGAGTGGCGATGATAGAAATGCTCGTTGCGTTATTGATAGGTCTTGCCCTCGTTGGTGTTGGATGGTACCTCGTTGAACGCTACGGCTATGATATTCCGAATCAAGCACTTGGCGAAGTCACCTCCTGTTCTTCCTTTACAGGTATTGGTGGACAAGGACAATGCCTCCGGGACAAGAATTGTGAAGGTCGCCCTGCTTGGCAGTATCGCACCGAGCTCGGTTGCGAAGACCCGTTACCCTTTTGCTGTCAGCTCCTCGATAAAGACATCGCCGATTACTTCATACCTGGCAGTCTCATCATCAGCTACGAAGGAGAGAACTACCGTTTAACACCTGGTGAGTTCGACCCTGGCAAAGAAATCATTGACAAGGAAAATCCAACAATTCTCAGTCGTGATAGGGTGTCTGCACAGAAGACTGACGCGCTTTCTATCTACTACCGTCCTCACATGGGTTCTGGGAACAAGCCCGCGGACCAGAGCTGCTCCCTGACTGTGAACTATGAAGGCGGGAGCAAAGTTGTCAAGAGGATTGACAATTGCTATCAAGAAGCAGCACTCTTCAAGCACAACTGGGTGCTAATTTGGGAAGGTAGCGGTGCGTCCTTCCAGATGGCCATCGACGACGAGAAAGGCAAGAACCAGCCGAAATGGGGTTATGGCTTCACCATGGACGCACAGCCGAAAGAAGGAACAGCTGTCTCGCAGACCTACACTGCGTCGCTCAAAGTGGTGAAATAGATGCGCGGCCAGCTCAAGGTCAGTCTCATCACGCTGCTCGAAATGATAATCGTCTTCGCGATTATTGGAGCCGCCACCCTCATCGCGTTCAGGATTTATCCTATTTTCTTCGGCACGACTGATGCCCAAGCGGAAAACGCCTACGACCTCATGGCCGACACGATTGACAGCATGCTTCGTAGTGATACTGCTGAGATTGAACGGCGTTCCATCTTCCCCTACAAAAAAATAAATGATTTCACAGGCACTATCTTCGCCATTGACAGTCGCGGCGTGATTAGTGAAGTGTTCCCCCCACTCTCAGAACAAATCGATGAGAACTCTATAAGTAGCGGTTTTATCAAGAAACTCAACGGGACGCATTTAAGCGATGAGTTGTGTAACAGCGACCCCTGCCTGTGCTTCACAAGAGAACTGAAAAGCGTAACTGAGAAATCAATAAAACGCGCTTTCGAAGACCCGGAGCGCTGCACCACCTTCAAGAGTGATTACCCAGTGGTCTTCACCGTCCAACTCACTGGCGGCGACCTGGACCTCGAAACACGCTACGAGACGGTCATCGTGAAAGAACCCTTCCAAGACGGTTCTCGCATCAGTCTCCAGCTCGATAACCCCTCATAAACTATATAAACGCCTCTTGGGGATGATGCTGTATGGGTTTCGACCTCTCTACCTTCCTCTGGGATTTCATCAAGCAAGGTATCCTTATCTTCCTTGCGGCAGGCCTTCTCTTCGCCAGTGTTTTCCTTGTCAGCGGCGATGACTTCTTCCAGCGCTACTACGCGAAAGACGTGGGTTTGGTGCTTGACGCGAGCCACGCCGCCCGGGGCGATGTCACGCTTAACTATGATAAGATTATGCACTCCCTCGATTTCGCCACAACTGAGAAATCTCTGGAGCTCAAACGTCCGAATCATGCGGACTGGGAATACCGCAAGCGCATCCCTCGTGATCTCAGCCCTCAAGGCGCGACACTTACGGAAGATAATCTTTCTCAGCCTGCAGTTCTTACCTTACTCAGGGAGGGACGTGACCTCAGCCTGACTACGGCAGCTGCGATCCATGCTAGTTGCTCCGCTCCTGACGCGCGTCCGGCGAAAGTCACGACGCGTATCGTCATTGAAGGTGTGAGTAGTCTGCTGACTCGGGAGGTGTTGGATCTTGCCACGTCGCCCAAAGAGCCTGTCGAGACCATCACTATCAAGATAGAGCAGTCAGCGACCTTGACGCCAGCGACCATTGAAGCGCAGGCAGTGGATACCACGCTTGGTGATAGCTTGATTTGCAATCTCGCTGTCGCGCTCACACCCTACGAAGTTCTGACGACTACCTCCACTACTGCTGACGAGACCGTGTTGACCTTTACCCACCCACCATCTCCCGGACTGGACGAGGACAAGCTCGCCAGCGCCTTGATTATTATGTTGGAGGCGACGCTTTCATGAAACGCGGACAGGCAGAGCTCTATTACAGCTTCATCCGCATCATTCTGATTATCCTCCTTGTGTTTCTTCTCAACATCCAACTCGGCTTCTTCACAAATGTTGATGTGCCGACTGAGCACATCGAGGCGGAGATAGCGCAGCAACGATTATTGGCCCGGCTGGCGCCTGTTGACGGCACCACCGGATTTGTCGCTTTGTCCCAATTCAACAGCAAGGATGTTACAGACAGTTATTTAGAAAGCTATGGTGATGAGAACCTCTGGGGAGGTCGCCTTCGGTTGTACGAGACTCACGATGCGCTCATTGCCGAGACGCCTAACTACAATGCAACTCTTGCCGAGAACGGTGCAGCGGTGAAGCTTCTTCCCCTTTCCAAAGCTGGTGTGCGTGGTCGCGGCGGCGCGAACTATCACTCCTGGCTCCATCCAGTGATTATTGTTTACGACGATGAGACGCGGGCGTTGGGTTGGCTCACAATAGAATTGGTGAAACGCACATGAAACGAAAAGGCGACATTTTTGCGTTGCAGGAATTCTACCTAGGCATGTTACTCCTTATTCTGTGCATCCTTCTCTTCGGTCTCTACTGGTTGGCGGCGCAGCAGTTCAAGGACAAGTTCGACTCGCCAGACCAACTGGCTGAGGACCTGGCCGCTTCTGGGGCTGGCAGCGCACTGCGCACCTACCTTTCTCAACAACTCGATTGGCCTGGCGACGCACTCTCTAATGGAACAGTGGCGTCAGGATCAGGCAGCATGGCTGAAGGGTGGGGAACCGCGTTCACCGACGCTGAGTGTGTTGCTTGGCTCGAGGGAGGCACCGGCGCATTCCCAACAGTATGCAAGGCGGTACAGCAACGTACCACGCTCTTCTTCAGCACATTGTGCAGCGATTACCTCTTCGAAGTGCGTCTGGGAGATGCTGTCTGGACTGATGGTGATGGTGTCGCTAATCGGCTTACCGCAAAAGGACGGCGGACGCGAACCGACTACGAACTTGTTCATGGCTCGACAGATGCTTTCAGCGGTCCGCTCACGCCAGAGATGCTCGACGATACGGACGCGCGCATCAGGAAAGGCGCGCAAACAGTTCCCACTACACAGGGTGTGGTTGCAACACGCCTCGTGTGTATTGATAGGGAGGTGCAGTCATGAACCGCCGCGGCAAGATCGCCACTCTGGGCATCATCATCTTCTACCTCCTCGCTTCTCTCTGGGGACTCTATGTCGTGTACACTGAATTCCTCGGTGGTGGCATTGAAGCCGAAGCAGGCTACGCCGTCGGTGACTATCAAGGTGCCATGCTCGCCGCTTACGGCCGCGCAGACGCGAATCGCTTTTACCTACATCACGCCGCGTTACTCGCCATTGACGAAGCAGGCAAGGATCTCTATGAGGACCCCCTGTCTGTGTTGGAACGTACAGAAGGCGATGATGTCGCAGGCTGTGATGTGTACACGTATCCATTACTGCCCGCCTGTTTGAATGATTCACTCACTGAGAGCTTTGCTGCGGCAGTGCTGGAACGACTTGGTACGCAGATGCGCGCAGGCGGATTGAGCGTTCCCTATACTATTGATGTCAAGGATGGATTGGTGACTGAATTGCGCAGTGGCCCGCTCGAAGAACCTATTCTCTACGGACTCCGCGGTGAGGACGCGCAGCAGGCCGCCAACCAGCTCGAAGGAACAAACACCCAAGGACTTTCCTGGCCGAGCGAAGACTCCCGCGGCATCAACTCCTGCTTTGGGCTGAGAGATATCTCCTATGGCTCGAGAGAGCACCACGGCCTCGACATCAACGGCCAGAATCGCGTGTTAGCAGCCATGGACGGCACAGTCATCGGCATGGACCCGAAAGCGAGTTCCCAAGGCACAGTGTGGATACAGCACTCACCTTCCTTGAGCACACGTTATCTTCACTTGATTAAGAATACAATCACCGTGAAACCTGGTGATACTGTGAAGCGTGGTCAATATCTTGGAACAGCAGCGCACACTGGCTGCTGGAAAGACAAGGCCAAGACAGATCCCTGCGGTGACCACCTGCACTTCGAAGTGTTGGTGACGTCGACGCCGCAACAATCATCGCATGCCTATTCACAGGACAGCACGCCAGGATGGTATGCGGTTAACCCGGTCTGTTTCTTCCCTGAGGAGACACTGGATGCTGCGTCGCTGACACATGTTGCTAGTAGTTGTCGTTCGCAAGGTAACTGGAAGGAATCGTATTGCGACGAGTATGGTTTCACACTTACTGAAAGTCAATCCTATCAACCAGGAACATCGTTGGGTAAGAATGAAAGCGGTGATATTGAGACAACCGAAGAATCTGCTATTGGTGAAGACGCTGTTCAGCCGGACAATTCAGGGTTGACGGTTGATCAACAACGAAAGTTCGCCACAACCGAACAGAATAGGTACACGCACAAATGGGACGGCCATGTTGTGTCAGCGAGTACGACCTATGGCGTCGACCAGGCGTTGATTCTCGGCGTGATTACCCAGGAGAGCCTGGGTGATCCTTTGGCGATTAGTCCGACAAGCTGCGCCGGTATTATGCAGATTTGTTATCCTACTGGAAAAAACCTTCCTGGCTTAGGAGTGGCCCGCATGACCGAGTGTAGTTGTGCAGGAAAAGGTCCTGGCTGCGCCTGCACTGTGGAGAACGATTATCGTCTGCATGCGGATGTTGCAATCCCTGCTGGCACCTACCTTCTCAAGGAGAACCTCCAGCGCTTCAGCCATTACAAAGACCAAGTTGCCTTCGCTGTGGGTGCCTACAACATCGGTCCGGGCATCATCCAGCAAGGGATTAATGGCGCTGGCACAGATCCGTCCTGGAA
>JAAOYD010000055.1 GCA_018221165.1 Candidatus Woesearchaeota archaeon
GCCACTCTGTTCTTGGTAAAACTCGCTGCTGGACTCGCGGCGAACAGCCTCGCGATTCTCGCTGACGCTACTAACTCGCTTCTCGATCTCCTTTCTTCTGTTGGGGTGCATTGGAGTGTGAAGGAAAGCCACAAGAAGGCGGACAAGGGCCACCCGTTCGGGCACGCGCGTGCGGAACCGATGGTCGCGTTTGTCATCGCTATCCTCATGGCGATTGCCGCGTTCGAGTTCTTTAGATCTGCAGTGTTCAATCTTGTTGTCGGCAGTGGTCAAGTCTATCTTGATTGGCGTATCATTACCTTACTGCTCATAGCGATTGTCGCGAAGATTATTCTAAGCCACGAGGCCCACGAAGCAGCGTGGCGTGCCCGTTCGCCAGCATTGCTTGCCACCTCGGTGGATAGTCGCAACGATGTCTTCATCACCCTCACCGCGCTTATTGGCGTCGCCATGGGTCATGTGGGCTTCCCCTGGTTGGACGATGTGGCCGCACTTATCATCGCAATCTTCCTCCTCGTCCAGGCCTACAAGCTTGGCCGGAGCAACATCGATTACCTCATAGGGGCTGCACCGCCGAAGGCGCTTGAGTTCAAGATTCGCAAGATTGTCAGTGCTGTGAGGGGCGTACGAGGCATCCACAAGATACGGAGCCATTACGTTGGGAGCTACGTCCATGTTGAGATTCACATTCTCGTCAATAGTAGGGTGGCGACAGGGGTGGCGAACACCATTGCCATGACTGTACAGCATGATGTGGAGCGCTTGAAGGAAGTGAACAAGGCCTTTGTCCATATCGACCCCGCGTAATTCCTTTATAACCCTCGTAAAATCTCCGATTCTGGTTCATTTCTGTTACCACTCCCCTCCTTTTTGACCAGAGGTCATAAATAGGTGTATTTCTTCTTACGGTATGAGATGGCACTAGCTAGTAGACTAAAGAACAAAGTCGAACATCTCCCACGAGATGAACGAGTAGTCGAGCTTGGTACCAGGGACGCCGCCGACGAGCATGTCGAGTGGTGGTGGAACTAAATACAGTGATTTCTCCCTTTTGTTAGGTATTATGCTGAAAGACTACTTAAGCCCGGCTATCTTACGGTTATTAGGGGATGGGTTATGAACAGAGATCCAAGAATCGAAGAATTAACACCGCGCACAGCCGCGGACGATCGTATTGAGGCCTGGTGGGTCTAGATACTGCTCTTTCTTTTCTGTACTTATGATGCTGCAATACCACGCGAAGCTTTATAAAGAATATACCGTTCGCCCGAGGTAGCGGGGTAGGGCAGAGTTCCTACCTTTATTAGGTGGAGCGCCCAACTAGGAGTGCCCGTCGAAGCCACAGACCTCGTGGCTGCGGAAGGCTCATAAGGACTCTCTTAGTCCAGGGAGACCCGGAGGTCGCAGGTTCAAATCCTGCCCCCGCTATTCCCATTATTTTTTCTGTTTATTTTCCGGACACTGGTCAACCACACGTAGCGCTTATAAGCTCTCTTTCCTTCGAATTTCACGATTTCAAGGTTTTGGTATGAAATCGAAAATTCGTGCGGAACTTGCAGAGCTCATTGGCATCTTGCTTGGTGATGGTTCAATCAATGTCTATCCTTCTCCTAAATATTCGACGTTCTATCGTGTGAAGATTAGTTTCCACGCCGACGACAAGGAGTATTTGGCGTATGTCAAGAATCTTCTCTGGAAACTGCTCAACGTCGAAGCACAGGAAAATTATCGAAAGAATGAGAAGACTGCTGAACTGCTCATCTTCAAGAAAGCTATCGTCGAGAAACTGCTTAAACTCGGCTTGAAATCATCGCCGAAGTGGAACCGTGCAGTTATTCCTGAAGAGTTCATGAATCCTGAACTCGGAAAATATGTTCTTCGCGGTTACTTCGACACCGACGGGAGCGTCGTCATCGCGAATAATAATGGCACTCTCTATCCTCGTTTGGAAATGAAAATTTCACCGTCACCGATGCAGAATCAGCTTATTGAGCTCCTCGAGCAATGCGATTTCCGACCCAACGCTTACGACATTGGCAAGGGGAAAGTTCGTGTCCAGATGAACGGAAAGAAAGTTCTCAAGGAGTGGTTTGAAAGGATTGGATGGAGTAACCCGAAACATGAGCAAAAAGCACATCTCTTCCTTTCTAACTCCTTCTTGCCACCACTTTTTTAAACCATGACCGGATTCCGCTCACATATGACCAGTATCACGAAAAACGTCTGGGGCCTCATTGATGAGGATCCGAGCCTGCGCAAGGACCTGGCCAGAGGTGTCATTAACGTCTCAGGGCTCGCTGCCTTCCTCAAGGAGAAGCACGGCATCCAAGGGAGCTTAGACAGTGTTATCAGCGCTATTCGCCGCTACCAGGCCAGTCCTGAAGTGCAGGACCTCAATCAAGGTGTCAAGGAGGCCCTCAAGGAGGCCGTCGTCACCACTAAGACCAAGATTACTGGGCTGCAACTCAAGAACAGCACCAACCTCTACAAGTACTTGAGTGAGCTCATGAAGGACCCTGAGTTCTACAAGAGTGAGATCTTCCGACTCATCAAAAGCAGGAACGAGACCTTATGCATGATTGATGCGGAAAGCCTCGCCAGAGCCGAGAGCCTCTTCCCTGAAGGCAACGTCGTCGAGGTGTTCGAAGGACTCGCCGAACTCAGCCTCACGCTGACGCATGAAGGCTGGCAGAGTAAAGGTGTCATGGCCCACCTGAGCAACGA
>JAAOYD010000056.1 GCA_018221165.1 Candidatus Woesearchaeota archaeon
GTGCACGTACTCGAACACGACAAAATCTCCTCACACACACCATTATTCCACGTATACCCAGTGTTACACGCATAACAATCCTGGTTGCTCGGACACCCAGCAGTCACCTCATAACTATGCGCCGGCGCAGTAGAACGACAATTCGGCTCGGTCGTACAACTCGCCTCGCAACTCCCCGATTCGCAATTCCCCCCCGGACAATACGTCCCATCAGAACGCTCAGTGTTCACACAGGAATAACTCGCAGAACACGAATCAATCGTACACACTTCGCCATCGTTGCAATCACCAACATCATGACAATCGACACTTTCGCACGACCCCCAGACACAACTGGACGAACACGACTGGAGACCAGGATCGGGAGAATAGCAGAGCTGGGTGTCGGGAGGCGTGCAATAAATCTGCGGGACACAGGTGCCCGACGGAGCGCCGCAGCAATTACCACTGACGCACTGCCCATTCGCTGAACACGAATCCCCATTCGGCGTGCCACAATCCTCTGGGCACCAATCACCCGTGCCGTAATCATCCTCATCTAAGCCACGATCACAAGTCAAATCACCACAATAAGCATCTAAACAATCACCACAAGTTACGTGACTTTCTCCAACATCGCAAACCCCATCACCGTTACAAGCTAGAACTCCAGGGAAAAAAATAAGAAGAACAAGAAAAGGTAAAAACGCTTTCACAACCCACCTCATAATACACTCTAAAGAGAAGAAGTTTTTAAATGTTTAGCCATCATTCCACGTGGGGTTGAAATCCATATCAGGCGCGCCACCAGATTGCCCTCCATAGAGTTCAGGATTCGCCTTGATAAAATTGAACATGAAATCATTTTTAATCATATCATATACTCTGAGCATTGGCTCTTCTCCAGGACGAAAATCAACAGGACCGCAGCTTAAGCCATCATATACTCGAAAAGTCGAATCCCCAAATGCATCATTATCCCACTGTACTGGATCAAAATCAGGACAATATTCGGAGTTTCCAGGCACACCATCAGCTCTTGCTTCAAACCACGCAACAATCCCACTAATGTCATCAAATTCTCCTTGCATCACTGGATCATTCCATAATTCTGTTGCTAAGTCAAGTGTGTAACTCCTTGTTCCCATGTCGCCGTTGATTATAGCACGAGCTTCCGTATCACTCAAGAAGAATCTTGCGTCATTGGTTGGGAAGTAGAGATCGATATATTCTCTGATTTGGTCGTCGATACTCGGCCCACTTGGCCCAATCCTTTTCGCCATGACGACGCTGCCGTCGCCGCTGTGGTTGTCGACGACGCTGCCGTAGGCGATGACGCCTTCGTCATCTTGCACGCCGCTTGCGTCGCTCGTGATGCGCGCCCAGCCGTCGGTGATGTCAGTATTGCCGTAGGCTTTGTTGAGTTGGGTCATGTCCCACGGCGCGAGCGTCTTCTGGATGGTATCCACAAGCGTGGCGCCATCGTAGAGTTCAATGGTGGCGGTGCGCGTCTCGATGCTCGCGTTCACCAGGCCGATGTTCGTGCGAAAGCCCGTGTGGCGGTCGCTGCTCTGCTGGAGATGCGGCAACACGCCATACTGGTCACTCCCAATCGCGTGCTCGTCAACGCGCTGCCCAGGAAGACCCGCACCAAAGGTCTGGCCGTCCTCTGTCGTAAACGTCCGACTAAAGATTTGCATGTTCGACCCGGTCACCACAGCGCCTTTCACGCCATCAAGACCATACATCTGGAGAACCATGTCATCTTCTTGGAACAACTCGCCGTTCACCATCGGAATATTGTAGCTCGCAATACCACCGGGAAAGTTGTCTTGGCCTTCAAGCAAGAACGTACTCAAAAAATTATCAGTATTCAAACCGCCCCAATTCATCACATCAAGATCCGTGACCCACTCCGTGCCATTCGCACCAGGAAGACGCGCAGCCGCAGGAAGGAACACCGTCGTCGGCGTGTCAGCATGCGACTGTCCTTGATTATGCGTCGGGTCGCCACTCGCGTTATCCACCACGCTGGAATCAACTAGGAAGTTCCCAATAGGCAAGTTGTGAGACGGCGTCACAGTCACATACGACCAAGCACGCGCAGGAATACCGAGCTTCGCATAAATATCGTTATACTGAAACCAACTCCCAGCAGGCAAGTCGAGGACGGTATCAGCAAGCACCGCGCCACCAGAACCCCGAATCGCAACATCAAACTCGACAGCGAAGGAATTCCCATTAACAACCCCAACATTCGTCCGGAAATGCTCAGCATCATGCGCTGTCGGCACCACCTGCGTCTTGCCAGCAGCAACAGCTTCGAAATCAACACCGGGGAACCCTTGCCCCATCGAACCCGGCGCGCCAGAAGGACGCACCGTCGACGTCCGCGAAAACACATACCCCTGGTCAGGATCAATACCCTCCCAGTCATAAAACACCGCACCCGGCGCCACAAAATCGCCAAAACCCGCAAGCACGTTCTCAACACACACCTGCTCACCACGCGGCACATCCAACTGAATAAACCGAGCAGCATCAACCGGCTGCGCAAGACTCCCCGGATACAACTTCAACACAACATTATCAGCACTATCCTGCACCGCACACATCGAGGACGTCCAATGCGTCCCAAAACGACCGCTATTATCAGCACCAACAAACGCGCCATCAAGGGTCGGCAAATCAGCAGCATACGCACTCGGCGTGAACGCATCCATAAGCACACCAGTCACCGGCGCGAACACCATAGCCGCACCCGCGGCCAGCAAACCAGCTTTGGCAAGCCGCGGCACGTGCCGCTGCAAGCTCGCATGTGCAGTATGTGCAGTAGAATAATCAGCAGGCGCAAACATGCCGCGCTCAACAACAAGATTCGGATTCTCAGGATGCGAGTCGACGACCTGTGCCGCCTGGAACAAGTATTCCTGCCGACGGTCGACCTCCATCTCACTCACCATGACCTCTGCATCAATACTATCCATGCCACTCCTGCGCAACTCACGCACAACCGCAAGCTCTAACGCAGAACGCTCAGTCTCGGTTTCAACAGTGGACAGCATCAATAACACCTCAGTAAGTACCAAGAACAGTACCCTTCCACCCTTTTAAAGTTTTCGCTTTTCACAACTCACAAGGAGTGACGTACGAAAAGGTATTTTATGTGAGGTAGCAAGACAACTCATTTAAAAGAGTTTGTACTGCAATACAAACATTTATAAAAAAACAACACTCACCCCCTTCATGCAAGACAGTTTACGCGCAGTGGTACAGACAAGCTTCTCACAAACAGGAATCCTCCGAAAAAAATACGTAGACAAGATTGAGCAATGGCTCTCACGACCAGAAATTATCATCATTAAGGGTGTACGTCGCTCAGGAAAAACAACAATTCTTCAACAAGTCGCTGCACGCACAACAAAAAAGTCAGTATACGTCAATTTTGACGACTACCGCCTCATTCCCCACCTCTCACTCAAACTACTCGATGAAATCATAGAAACGTATAAGGATACTAACTTCTTTTTCTTCGATGAAATACAAAAAATACCGCAGTTCGAAAGCTGGCTCAGGACACACTACGATATCAAAACGCACAAGAAATTCATCATCAGCGGATCCAATATCTCGCTCCTCTCACCAGCACTCGGCACCGTACTCACTGGCAGAAACATCACATTTGAAATCTTCCCCTTGGACCCAACAGAAATTGCAACGTTCAACACTTCTTTTGACGACTACCTGCAGTATGGCGGTTTCCCAGAAATAGTCCTAGAACCAGACTTCAAAAAAAAGCGACAACTTCTCACACAATACTTCAACGACATCCTCCTCAGAGACATCATTGAAAAACACAACATCACCCCCGTCCAACAATTCAAAGCAGTAGCGCAATACATCATCACAAACACCGGACTCAAAATCAGCGCGAACAAACTCGCAAAAGAACTTGGTATCAATAGTCGCACAGCAGAAAATTATCTCTCACACATGGTTGACGCCTACCTCATCTTTGAAGTCCCGTTCTTCTCACACAGTGCAAAAACGAAATACGTCGCAGGACGAGCATCAAAATATTACGCGATAGACAATGGACTCACAACAGCACTCGCTACACGAACCAACAAAGGACATCTCTTCGAAGCGATAGTCGCACAAGTCTTACGCGAACGAGGAGAGCTCTATTACTGGACAGGTAAGAAAGAAGTCGACTTTATCCAAAAAAACACTGCATATCAAATTTCACTCACCACCGTCGAAAAAGGCGCATTCACAGAGCTCAAGCAACATGCGAAACACATCAAACACACAATTACCATTACGCCGCGGACGATATCGCAACTCTTTGAATGAAACGCATTTTCCCGGGAAACAACCTTTTACCTGCAAATCCTGGTAAATAGCTTATAAAGACAGATAGATATTTTCTCATTAAGAACAATAAAGGTTGTTTTTCAATTAGTGGTTCGCAATAGGAGCAATGCAAACCAATATATACCAAAAGTGATTAATATTAACCATAAAATGGATAATAGCGCACGCATCCTTCTCTATCTCGCGAAGAACAGAGAGCGAACATTCACCATGCACGGCCTCGCGAAAGAACTCGGCATTCCGTACATGACCTTTCATCGAACCATCAAACGCATCGCACAGCTCCTCACCATCACGACCATCGGTCGCGCGAAAACGCTCGCTCTCAAACACCAAGATATCCTCGCATCCCACCTCGCGATTGCGTCATGGCAAGAAAGGAAAGAATTCCTCAACAACAACCCACTCATCGATAACATCCAAAAGGAACTCACCGGCATCGCCCTCCTCTTCGGCAGCTACGCGAAAGGAACAGCGACAGCAACAAGCGACATCGACCTCCTCCTTATCGACGCCGAAAAACATTCGTTCACAAAGCACGAAACGTTATATAAGAAAAAAATCAACCCGATGTTCATCACGAAAGAAGAATTCGTGCTTATGCTCAAAGAACGTGATGAAAATGTCGCGAAACAAGCGCTCAAGCATCACATCGTCCTCAAGAACGCAGCGGCCTTCTGGAAAACGACACTTTGAAGCGAACCTCAAAGAAGGGACTGTGAGAACATCAACGCAAACATTCAAGATAAAGCTCTTCTTGGAAAAGGCGGAGAACAGCCTGCTCATCGCGAAACATCTCAAAGAGGAGTGTCCAGAAGGGACACGACACCATTGGCAGTACTGGGCAATCACCATCACCTACTACGCGATGCTCTACGCGGCAAAAGCGGCAATCCTTCAGAAAGGCTATGAGGTCAAGACTCACGAGGCTGCGCGGAACGCACTCACACTGCTCATTCCCAATGAACGTGAAAAGCACGATCTGGAACTGCTCGGGAAAACTTTTCTCGAAGACCGCCACATCACCTATTTCGAAGAAGCGATGACAATCAGTCAGACGGCACGCTATCAAGCGCGACCGAGCTACACAGAACGACAACTGAAAGATATCTTCGAGAAAGCACGGGAATTCATCGCGACTATTAGTCTCACTGAAAACCATAAAAACTGTTGATTCATTCTTGAATCATATGATTCAAATCCTAGTCACCGTCGACGAAGCAGCAATAACAAAAGCGCAAAGAATAATTGGAAAACTAATGGAACAATTCATAGATGGCGTCTTTTGCACGCTCATATCCTTGAGAAATGTCAGCAGCACAACCCTCATAAATGAGCCTATCAATACGGCGTGTATCATCAACGCAACGATAACCCCCCCATATCAAAAGACCAGTAACTGCTGTGATAAGTAATTTATCGAATCCACTTGTGCGACGCCGCGGATCACGGACTGTTTTTTGCGGAACAGAGGTTTTTTCCGAAATTAGCTCATATTGAGATAGTGAACGCATAGGCCGCTGGAAATCACTACGCGGTATTTAAGGTTTACTTCTTCCGATAGCCAAATAACGCATCGTACTCAGCATGAGAAAGGATGTCGAGAATCAGCACTGCCTGCTCACCGCGCTCCTCACGGAAGGTATACAACAAACGCCAGAAACTCGGCAACGGTACGCGAAAAAGTATGCTCACGCCAGCACTGAGATACGCCTGAGGAAACAAACGCTTCGCTACATGTTGTCCGTGATGAGGATTCTGCTTGAGTATAGGCACAAGCCGCTCGACAGCACGGAGCACGCTCCGTTCACTTTTCCTCGACGACCGTTCCAAAGAATCAAGACGATGCTCAGCACTCCACGACAAGACAACAGCAACCATAACGAGAAGGTAGTACTTAGTTACTTATGCGCTTCCCACCGAGGAGCGGAACATTTTCAGAGTCGGCGTCCTTCTTTCAGCATCCGATCGAGTACAGGACTGTCGTTCATAATCCAGCTAATCCCTTTCGGGCTCCAGTAGATTTTATTTCCTTCCTGCAAGTACTCCAAGATATCAATCAGCGCATTGTGGTGCACCTTACGTGGCAAGGCACGTTTCAGCTCAGGCACTGTCATCAACGACGAAGGCATGTCCTTGAGAGCCTCTTCAACCATGCGAATGGTGCGGAGGGTTGGTGATTGTCGTAATTGACCCTTATTCATAGCAAATAGATATGAATACGTTAATAAAAAGCTTTCGCTTACAAAACCGGAACTATTTATTTTCTATATAGCTATAAATTCAACGCAAGATACTTAAACCGCATTGATGGAGAAGCCCGTATGAACTATACACGCCTGGACAAGAATATCTGCTCCTGGATGGAGATCCACGGCCACAGATTATTACGCTACGCATTAGCAGCAGTCTTCATCTGGTTCGGCGCTCTCAAACCCTTAGGATTAAGCCCGGCACAAGGCCTCGTCGAGAACACTGTCTACTGGTTCGGGCCCTGGTTCGTCCCCATCTTAGGCGTCTGGGAAGTCGCAATCGGCATCTGTCTCCTCTACCGACCATTAATACGAATAGGCATCGCACTCATGGCCCTCCAGATGGCCGGCACCTTCCTCCCGTTAATCCTCCTCCCAGGAATAACCTGGCAAGGCTTCCTCACACCAACCTTAGAAGGCCAGTACATCATCAAGAACCTGGTACTCATAACCGCAGCCATCGTCGTCGGGGGCACAGTACGACACAAGCATTCTAAGCTCCAGGAGTGAAAAGCTTTAAATACCCCGTTCTCCTCGGGAAAGCAGAAGAGGTGGAATTCCAATGGCTACTGACCAATTACTCTACGTCACGCTCGCGATTATCATCGGAACGCTCGGCGCAATCGTGTATGCATTACGCGTGCTCGTCCTGATGGAACGACGCGTCGCACGCATCGACAAGCACATCGAAATGCTTGCAGAGAAGCTGATTGTCGAGGAGCGCAAGATCGAGCGCATCGTCGGCAAGAAGAAGAAATAAACCTATTCTAGCAATTCTTTAAATTCTACTCCCCTGCTTCGAGCTTGTTCCACTGTTACAGCATAGCTCACACCGGTTTCTTTCATATCCTCGACGGTGAAGAAGTACCAGGGTTCATGGAAGAACTTCACCGCGAACCACGGTTCGGCACCGAACTTTTCTGAAAAGAATTGTAATTCGTTCACTTCCTTCTTGGTGAAGTATTGTCTTGGGGAGGTCGTGAGCTTACATTCGATTGCGAGTTTCCGTATATTGTTGCCGGCGAGGACATCAGGAGAAGGAAACTGTGAACTACCTGAACCAGCTGCGCGCATGGCCGCCCAACCTTCCTTCCAAAACTTGTGAATCAAATCGCGTTCAGCGTTGATGCCGCGGGATTTTCGGGACATAGGAGTGTGATTGATTCGTTCTTTCTTAAAGATTGCTTGTGGTTGGCCAGTGCGCGAAGCGTGCTGGCCCCCGAACGACAGTGAGGATGGCCAGTGCTGGAAAAAAGACTAAAACAAAGGAAAAAAATAAAAAGAAGGAGAAAATAGCCTTTTTTGGTGATACTATGAAACCCATCCTCTCAGTCCTCGGTATGGAAAAACTGTTGAAACGAGCCGGCGCGCCACGAGTCAGCGAAGACGCGAAGGAAGCATTGCGCGACGTATTAGAAAACTACGCAGATACAGTTTCAAAAAAAGCTGTTGAGTTCTCGAAGCATGCAGGACGACGAACTGTGAAAGCGGACGATGTGAAGCTCGCACGGTGAAAACGGACAGTGTCCGAAAAACGAGACCTAAGACTTTTCTAAGAACTATTCCTTTTGAATTCTATGCATTTCCATTTCACCAAGCACGCTCTTCAACGTATGAAGCGACGAGGCATTCTCAAGCACGAAGTTGAGGAAGCACTTGAGAGAACAAACACACAAAGAATCATTCATTTCTCGACAGAAAGGGGCAACATTGAAATCTGCATCGAACGGACGAAAACCCATATAAAGGTCATCACAGTATACTGGGTGTAACAATGGAAATCAACTACGATAAAGAAGCCGACGCGCTATACATCACGCTTGGCGACGGTGAGTTCGCCTCAAACAAGAAACTAGACGAGCACACCATCCTCGACCTAGACAAGATGGGTCACGTCATTGGTATCGAATTCTTGAACGTGAGTAAACGACTACCAGAGAAAGCATTCTCAGAAGTGAAACTCACAAACGTGATGACAGCTTAGAGTTTAACTTTCAAGAAATCGTGCGCAGCTTCAGTTTCTGGGAAGTGCACCTTGGCTTCTTTCAGATGATTTTCTGTATCAGGATAGCGCTGGGAGAAATGCGTGATGATAAGCTTCGACACACCAGCCTGCTGCGCAAGTAACGCCGCCTGGGCCGCAGTCAAATGCTTGAACTCCTTGGCCTTATGCTCGTGCTCGTTGGTAAACGACGCTTCGCAAATCATCAAATCAGCCTGGTCAGCCAAAGTAGGAATAGTATTGTTCAAACCAGTATCGGGGATCAACACAAAGGTCTTCCCCGTCACTTTGTAACAGACATCGTCAGGCGTAATCTTCTTCCCTTTGAACTCCACAGTCTCGCCGCGTTTCAACTTCCCAACAAGAGGTCCTGTTTTCAAGCCGTATTCCTTGAACGCGTGGTCCATGTTGATACGAATGCGATCTTTTTCTTGGAAACGATAGCCAATACATGCGGTACCATGCTTCATGGGCGCGCACTCAACACTGTAATCCTCGTTCTCATGCGCAACTTCCAACTGGCCAACTCCTGGAGTGAGCTCGTGAATCTCCAAATCCACTTTGTTCTCGAAATCGACGGTTTTTCTCAAGTGTTCCATGCGCATCTTTGTCCCCTTGGGACCGTAGATATGCAAGGTGTGTTGGTAATCTGAATTAAAGATGGTCTGGATGAGACCGATGAGGCCGCTGACGTGGTCGCCGTGCCAGTGGGTCAGGAAGACCTTCCGCACTTTCGCGCGACTATAGCCAGCGATGTTCATCTGCCTTTGTGTCCCTTCGCCGCAGTCGAAGAGAATAATCTCTCCTTCTCGCTCGAGCAAGATGCTCTGCACGTTCCGGTCCTTCGTCGGCACCATCGAACCGGTCCCGAGGAAAGTGAGTTCTATCGTCATAGAGGAGTGGAATGACAGATTGCTTATAAATGATGAGGCAACATAATTATTTCTATATGGAAGATAATTCTTCACCACAAGCTATAAAAACAGCTTATAGTTTCTGTCATTTATGAGTGATGACATGAGTATTACTCCGAAGCAGCGCATGCACGGCGCCGAAATGGCAATAGACTTCATTCGACAAGATCCCTTTCTCAGAGGCCACATAACAAAAGCGAACAAAGAACCAGTTCGCGTCCCAGTAGGTTACCTCACAGAGGAAGATCTCAAGCATATGGATATCACCTGGTATCATAGTGGCATACAGACCCCTCTTCCTAACCCCTTCTCTAAGAGCCTCACACTCTACACACTTGACAGTACGATTACCGCTATCAACAACGAGACACCAGAGGAGCACGATGGCGTCAAAGCAGTCACCTCAGACGCTGCGGTGAGAGCAGGACACCCACGCCTCGAATACTGGACTCCGCTCACACAAGACCAAACCGACAAGCATGTCTACGAGCTCGCCAAGCACTGGCGCACAGGTTAATTTTCCTTATGGAAAAGAATTCTTCGGTACTTATATAAAAGCGGCAGCACTCGTAGCGAGTATGCCAGCGAAGAAGAAGACTGCGAAGAAGACAGCCAAGAAAACGCCAAAGAAAGCAGCGAAGAAAGCTGCCAAGCCCGTCAAGAAAGACCGGGAAGCGAGCGAAGAAGAGGAAGGCGAACAACGCAGCACGGTCAGGACGGCGAAAGCCATGGTCAAGGCCGTCCTCGGCGGCGAGCAGGTCATCACCGAAGACAGCGACGCAGCCCGGGACCTCTACGCACAATCACGCTACGGCGACCTGGACAAAGGCATAGTACAACTCTCATTGCTCGAAGCGCTCTATCTCTCAGAGAAAGGCAAACTCAAGATCGTCAGCCCAAGTGGCCGCGCCTACACCCCCGAAGGGTTCATCAGGAAAGCGAAACGCCTCCACGAAAACTTCTGGACAAAATACGTCGTGTTTCGCGACATGCGCGACCGAGGCTACATCGTCAAGACAGCGTTGAAATTCGGCGCCGACTTCAGGGTGTACGATCGCGGTGTCAAACCCGGCGAGGACCACGCGAAATGGGTTCTCTTCGCCATCCACGAAAGCAACTCATTGACCTGGCACGACTTCGCCGCAAAAAATCGAGTCGCACACTCAACAAAGAAACGATTATTGATTGGCGTCGTCGACGAGGAAAGCGACGTCACCTACTTCGAGATTGCGTGGAAGCGACCATGATCCACTTCTTGAAATCATTATAGAAGGGTTCCAATTCTGCCTTGCACGTATCAAGTGAAAGGATGCTCCATTTCTCGTCCATCTTTTTCTCAAGCTGCTCAAGAATTATCTTGAAATCATCACACCGTTTCCCGAGCATAGTCAAAAAAGTCATGATTCCCGTTGGATGAAGAAAACGATAGCAATCGGCATTTGCACAAATCTCAGCTTCAATACAAGAGAAAGATATAGTACCATGGTGAGCTTCGACACAGTTGATAATGCGCTCATCGTCGACATCCCATTCTTTCAGCAGTTCCTTCGTTCGAACAACACTCATAGCTACATGTTCCTTGAGTTTGCCTGCTTTGAATGCCTCGCCGAGTTTAATATCCATAAGAAGCGTGCCAACATCGACAATTTTTTTGTCAGCCTTGAGCTCTTCAGCCAAACGTTGCCCAACCTCAAACGACAATTCCAAATGTACGGGATGAGGTGTGCCATATTCAGCAATCTCAGCAAGCGCCTCCTTCCGAGCAGCAGCAACTATATCCATGCTATTATGAACACTGAGAGGGCTTTTATAGTTTCCCCAAACCATTAAATAACCCCTTCTCGATTCCCTTTTCTATGGAACTCCTCGACAGGGATAAGGTACTCAGCCTCGTCAAGATGCGCGGCCCCCTGATTCCGAACGATATACGCAAGGCATTAGGCTTAAGCGAAACCATGATGGTCGGAGCGGTTCTCAGCGAGCTTAGCCAGAAAGGCCTAGTGAAAGTCAGCAAGACGAAAATCGGCGGCTCGCCATTCTACTACGACCCGACAAAGCCGGAAAGCTTGGAACGCATCAGCGAGCACCTGGGCGAGAAGAACCAACGGGCATACAACCTCCTGAAAGAGAAGAAAGTGCTCCGGGACGACCGCCAGGACGCGCTCATCCGAGTCTGCCTACGCGACATCAAGGACTTCTCGCGCATGCTCAACATCAAAGCGCCCGACGGGCCGGTTGTTTACTGGAAATACTACCTTGTTTCAAACGCCGACGCGGAACAAATAATTAAAGCAGACCTTGGAATGGCAAAGGCCAAAGCACCAGCCCCTGCTCCAAAAGAACCAGAACCGATTCCTGAAGTGAAACCCGAACCACGTCCTACGGAGCCAGCAGTTGCGCCCGCAACACCCACCCCTTCACCCAAACACGTTGCACCCAGCCCGACACCAAGCGCTAAGGAGGAGGGGAAGGAAAAACCAAAAGAAGAACAGGAACAATTACCAACAGAAATCGAAGGGATTAACGACGAATTCTACGCAAAAGTCAAACGCTACTTCGACAAGAACAACATCACAATCATCGAGCAAAAACTCATCAGAAAGAAGAGCGAGCTCGAATTCGTCATCGAATTACCTACACCCGTCGGGAACGTCGAATACTACTGCAAAGCCAAAGCCAAGAAGAAATCCAACGACGGCGACCTGGCATCAGCAAAACTCCAAGGGAACGCCAAGAACCTTCCAGTCATCTACCTCACCACAGGAGAAATCACGAAGAAAGCCAAGGAGAAACTCCAAACAGACTTCAAAGGCCTTGTGGTAAAAGAACTCTAACGAAACCCTTATAAGCGCTTTCTCGAGCATAGAATATATGGGCGTCGCCATCACACAACTCCTGGAAGGCCAGGAAATCAGCATCGAAGATCTTAAGGGTAAAGTGCTCGCGGTGGACGCGTTTAACATGCTCTACCAGTTCGTCACCACCATCAGGATGCGCGACGGCACGCCATTAAAAGACAGCAAAGGCAACATCACCAGTCACCTCATTGGATTATTCTCCAGAACAACCAGCCTCATGGCCCAAGGACTCAAACTCGTCTTCGTCTTTGATGGCAAAGCGCCAGAACTCAAGAAGCAGGAACGCGAACGACGAGCGAAAGTCAAAGCCGAAGCCCTGCAGAAATTCAAGGAAGCGGAAGACGCAGAAGACGTTGAAGGCATGCAGAAGTATGCAGGAAGAGCAGCGAAGCTCACCACTGAGATGATCCAAGAAGCAAAAGATTTGTTGGCAGCCTTAGGCGTGCCAGTCGTGCAAGCACCATCAGAAGGCGAAGCCCAATGCGCCCACATGGTCAAGCAAGGCGACGCCTACGCAGTCGTGAGCCAAGACGCAGACTCATTCCTCTTTGGAGCGACACGAGTTGTTCGCAACCTCAATTTGTCAGGACGACGAAAGAAAACGAACGCCTTAGCCTACGAAACTATCAAGCCAGAGCTCTACACGCTCGACACCACCCTGAAAACCTTAGAACTCACGAATGAGCAGCTCATCATCCTCGCTATCCTCGTCGGTACCGACTACAACCGAGAAGGCATCAAAGGTATCGGTCCGAAGAAAGCAAAGAAGCTGCTCGACGAGCACGGTACTAACTACGACGCGTTGTTCGCAGCAGTAGAGTGGAAAACGCACTACGACCTTGACTGGAAAGTATTACGCGACGCATTCACTAAGATGCCAATGATCGACGACTACGAACTGCAATGGAACGCGCCAAACGAAGCGGCATTGCGAAAACTCCTTGTGGAAGACCATGATTTCAGCGAAGAACGCATCACCACAGCGTTGAAAAAACTGCAAGAGAGCGACGCGGCAAAACAAAAAGGCCTGGGTGAGTTCCTATGATGCTCTGGGCTTGGTTCGCACTCGGAGCTGCAACAGCCGTCGTTGTCCGGGACCTGGCGCATAAGAAAGCGCTGAACGCCGAGCACGCTTTGGAAATGGTCGTCAGCAGAAGCTTCTTCCTTGTTCCCCTCCTCTTCATCCTCGGCTTCGCCATCGATACAGAACTCCCATTGGGCACGCTCGCGCTTGTCTACCTGGTGAGCCTCATCGCCACCGCAGGAATACTCTTCCGCATCAAGGGCTTGCGACACATGGACGTCGGGCAGGCCGCTCCTTTGCAGAACATCAATCCGCTCTTCCTCTTGCTCATAGCGGCACTCCTCCTCGGCGAAGTGCCTACCGTATTCCAGCTGGTGGGTATCCTCCTCATCGTCTTCGGCACCTACATCATCGAAGGCAGCGACGAATACCCTGGAATACTCGGCCCACTCAAGCATCTCAAGCATGACAAGTTTGCCTGGCTCATCATCCTCAGCGCGTTCGTGTTGAGCATCTCACAGACCTTCGACAAATGGCTCATCAGCAGCGGTGTCGACCCCTTTGTCTACTTCTTCTGGATCTGGCTATTCATCAACCTCAACTTCATGCTCATCCACTTCGCCAAGTTCAAATGGCACGGCCTCAAGAGAGATGTTGTCCGTGACTGGAAATGGCTCGGCATCGCCGCCGGCGCGCTCTTCATCCAGATGCTCTGCTACTACAAGGCCATCTCACTAGGCCCCGTATCACTCGTCATGCCCATTAATCGACTCAGTGCATTAGGCCTGGTCATCATCGGCGGCAAATTATTGCACGAAGACGGCATGGGCCGCCGCGTCCTCGCCGTGTCACTCATGGTCATCGGCGCCATCCTCATACTCATTTAGAAAGAGGTGCAAACAACGAAACTTGCTTTAGCATTGCTTGTCATACTCTTATGCAGCTTAGTTCTCGCAGCGAGCAATGAACTCACCTTCGAAGAGAGCACCGAACCAGAGACACTCAACAAGTGCTACATCCCTAAATCCCTCTTGCTTTCCCTTCCACAGAGCAAATTCTACATGGAAGGACCGAACATCCTCACCCAAGAGGACGGACAGACCGTCGCCAGCATCGACCCGGAAGCAACAGGAACGAGCAGCGGCAGCGGCACCACCGGCAGCGGCCTCCCAACACCCTTCAGCCCAGCACCAGCGAAGCAAAACAACCTGCTGTACGGACAATACCTCGAAGACGGCAAGCCAGTCGGTGGAGAAGACATCATTATTCAATGGGAAGACAGCAAGGGACAAAAAAGAGCCGCGACCACAACCACACTCACAAGAGACGAAGCGACAAAGCTCGGCGACCCAGGATTGGAAGGCTATTGGTTCCTCAACAAGGAACTGTACAGCCTCTCGGAAGATATGGACATAACAGTAACACGTGTCAAGGAAGAAGTTGCCGCGCCACCACCGGAAGAACCAGAAGAGCCAGAAGAAGAACCGGTGAAGAAAACAGTTGAAGAACCACGCATCGAACGACTTCCCGTCCCGGTCGAGCCAGAAAGCGCCTACGACCGCGCGAAAGCGCCCTTCAGAACCTTCCTCACAAAAGCATGGCCCTTCCTCCTCGCGATTGTCTTCCTCATAGCTCTCACCCCATTCACGAAGCGCGCAGTCGAGAAAGGCATTGACCACTACCGGCTCTCAAAACTCGCGGGCAAATTCGGCAAAGACGCAAAACGTCTCTCCCAGCGACGCGCAAGCAGCTTCCTCGAAGAAGCGCCAACAATCGCGCGGGACGCCACTCTTCAGGAGCTCGCCAGCAACTTCCTCTCAGGCAAGGACTATGCGCTGGTCATGGACAGCAACGATTTGGTCGGTATCGTCACCGTCGCTGACCTGCTCGAGAAGACACGTTTCGGTGAGGAAAGCCTCGCCGGCACACCCGTCGAGCGCATCATGACAAAACAACCAGTCGCCATCATCGACACCATGCAGTTCGACACCCTCATCAGCGTCGCAAACAAGCATCGCGTCATCCCCGTTCAGAAAGGCAAACACCTCCTCGGCGTCGTGACACGACGCAGCCTTCTGGCAGCATTGGATTCGTTCTTCAGCCTCAACCTCGTCGACGCGCGTGGTATGCCAACCGTACGCGACCATCTTGAGGAAGCGACGACAATTAGCAAAGACGCGCATATGAAGGACGTACTTGCGGCTGCACGGGAAGCGCACGCTGACCTGCTCCTCACCACAGAAAAGGAGCGTTTTGTTGGTGTCCTCGGCGAGCACGAACTGCTCGAAGAGTTATACAACTACACCTCGCTCATGGAAAAGATGGACGCGGAACGCCTCATGATTCCGCACCAAGGCACCATTGCCGGAGCAACGCTCTACGAGGCAAACAAGGACCTGCTCGCACGGAACGAACGCACCCTCCCTGTGCTCTCCGGAGGAGAGATTAAAGGTGTGCTACGCGAACGCGTCCTCCTCAAGGCCATACACACTTATTTCAACGATCTTCTGGCCACGCAGAAAGGTTAAAAACGCCGCCTGACTTCTGGATATGCATGGTACTCTGCGTCAAAGCAAAGCTCTCAGAAGCTGAGAAGGTCAAAGCCTATCTCTTCGAGAAAGAGCTGTTCTTGGAAGGCTATAGGTATGAAAAAGATGATGACTACATCTATTTCCCTGTGAAGAAAGAGTTTGACTTTGACATTTCGTTCGTCCAGAAGGACCTTGAAGAAGCGCCCAAGAAAGAAAGCTTGAAAGAAGTCCTCAAAGATGCGCTTTCAGATGAGGAGCTCGAACTGCTCAAGAAAAGCATGGACCAAGTGGGCAGCATCGCCATCATCGAAATCGACGAAGGTCTGGAAAGCAAAGAACAGCTGATAGCGCAGGCAGTCCTCAAACGTAACCCGAGCATCACCACTGTGCTCAAGAAGAATGGAGGTCATGAAGGTGAACTCCGCCTACAGACCTATGACTTCATCGCTGGTGAGGATACGCGCGAAACCATCGTGCAAGAGAACGGGGTACGACTGAAGATTGACGTGGAAGGGGTGTATTATTCCGTCCGTTCAGCAACGGAACGCAAACGCGTCGCCTCAATGGTCAAGAAAGGCGAACACGTCCTTGTCATGTTCTCAGGAGCGGCACCCTACCCTTGTGTTATCGCGAAGAACACCGAAGCTGAAGAGATTGTTGGTATAGAACTGAACGAGTGCGGACATGAATTAGGAGTGGAGAATCTCAAACTCAACAAGATTGACAACGTGGTCTTAGTGCAGGGAGATGTGAAGGACGTGATTCCCGAATTCCAGAAGAAAGACGTCACCTTCGACCGCATCATCATGCCCTTGCCACATACGAGCAATGATTTCCTCGACGAAGCATTCGCCGTCGCGAAGAAAGGGACTGTCATCCACCTCTACGACTTCGAGAAAGAAGGCGAGTTCGAGAAAGCAGCGGAGAAAGTGCAGGAAGGGGCCAAGCGTAACAAGAAACCTATCAAGGTGCTCGACGTGGTTGCAAGCGGCCAGCATTCACCACGCACGTTCAGAGTGTGCGTCGACTTCGCCATACAATAATTTTTTATAGGGGAACGTCGAAGAGCCTTCTTATGAGCCTCCACCTCTTCAAAGAAAAGCTCGAACGCTATCACGACCTTATCGAGAAAGGCAAGCATAGCACTGCAATCTCTGAGATGAAGCAATACCTCCAAGAAGGCGTTGAGGA
>JAAOYD010000057.1 GCA_018221165.1 Candidatus Woesearchaeota archaeon
AAGAAAACCGTCCCTGCGGAGAATCGAACTCCGATCTCCTGGACCGCAACCAGGTATTCTATCCATTAGACTACAGGGACGTAGTTGTCAGGAGGAACAGAGTCGTTTTTAAAAGTATCCTAAAGAAAAGTCAGAAACAACCAGGAAAACAACGCCAGAAAAACATACACTGGCGCTAACCACATAAACCCTGCTTGGACCGCTTTATACCATTTTGTTTTCTTCTTCACGCCGTTCGCAAAGAGGATGGCGGCCATGATTGTAGCGAGGATAAGGCAAGCGGCGCTCCAGAGCGCGAGCGGGCCAGTGATGAAAGGGATGAGGACTGCCAGGGGTCCGGCGAGCCACTTGTAGAGGAAGAGCGGGGAGAACCTCCGAAACCCAACAAGGAGCAGCACAAGAAGCAACACCTGAAACCAGAGTGGGGCGAACGCGTAGGTGACGAGCGCGAGAGTGGTAAGGAGGAAAAGCGCGAGGAGAATGGCTGCGTAGCGTTTCGCCGCTTTGAGTTCATCAAGGCACGTCGCCGAAATAGTTACCGCCGCTGGGAAAAGGAGCAGGTAGAGAAGCGCTAAGAGCATGGGAATCACGGCTTGGGATAGCTTTCGCTGCAGTTGTACGTGACGCCACTAATATTCACTTTTATGTGCGGGCTACCGATACCCACACGATTGTCTGTACCATTCCCGATGAGAATGATGCTCCCGTTCTGATCACGGAGAACCATGCAGAAGTCATCGTGGACGCCGAGCTCTTCCTTGAGCTTATCGTATTCATCGTTCTTCAGGATGAGCGTCTGGAGCTTTTCGTCATCAATGGCGCCGTCCTTGACAATACTGATGTTCTCGTCACCTGTAAGCCTGTTCGCGATAATCTGGCTCTCAATCTGGAGTCGTGACGTATCCTCTTCGACCTTTCCTTCAGTGAAGAAGTAGAAAACGCCAATAGCAAGAAGAAATATTACCACTGCAATAATCAAGTCCATTGACCAGACTTGCGCCTTCGTCCTCATGTTTCCAACCCCTACTTCCAGGCTTAAAAAGTTTTCTCTTCACCCGAGAGACAGTACACAGAAAAGAGCCGAAAACTTTAAAAATAGATGCAAGCTCTCCTATATAAAAGTACCGTATAGCAAGCCAGGGGGTTATAAGGCTTGCGAAAAGGGGGACTGTATGGCATTCGTTAAGAAGTGTCCAGAATGTGGGAGTATCAATCTTCTCTTGAATAAGGAAAAAGGGGAAGTTATCTGTCGCGATTGCGGCCTTGTCGTTGAAGATAAGATGGTCGACTTCGACCAGGAATGGCGAGAGTTCGACTCTGATTCTGCTGCGCAGAAGCGTCGTACTGGCGCTCCTATGAGCTATACCCACTTCGATCAAGGCCTCGGCACCGATGTTGGTCGCAAAGGTGATCTCTACACGCTTGATGCGAAGAATAAGAGTAAGTTCTTCCGTCTCAGGAAATGGCAACAGCGTATCTCCACAGCTATCGAGCGCAATCTCAAGTTAGCTTTGTCTGAATTGAAGCGTGTTTCCAGCTTCCTCAAGCTGCCTCGTTCTGTTGAAGAAGAGGCTTCTCGTATCTATACACTCGCAGTTCAGAAAGGTCTTGTCCGTGGACGTTCCATGGAGAGCGTTGTCGCAGGAGCCCTCTACGCTGCTTGCAGACGTCATGATGTTCCTCGAACCCTAGATGAGCTTTCTGAAGCTTCCAGTATCGAGAAGAAAGAAATCGGCCGCACGTACCGCTTCATCACCCGAGAGCTCGGCATTAAGATTCTGCCGAGTAACCCTGCAGATTACATCGCCCGCTTCGCGTCAGCCTTAGCGTTGACAGCTGAGACGCAGAGTAAGAGCGTTGAAATTATCGAACGAGCCCAGGAGGTTGAATTGACCTCAGGTCGCGGTCCCACAGGGATTGCCGCAGCCGCCTTGTATGTGGCCGCGTTGATTAATGGCGAGAAGCGCACCCAACGGGAAGTCGCTGACGTTGCTGGCGTCACAGAAGTCACCATCCGTAACCGCTACAAGGAACTCCTGTCTGAGCTTGACCTGGAGAACGAGATCAAGAAGACCAAGAAGAAGAAGGAGTAAACCTTTCACTTTTTCTCATCTATAATGTGCTAAGAGTTCTAGTGCTTTGTTCGTCATCGTTCCTTTCACTCCCATCTCTCGGAGTTTTTCGCAGTTCTTCGCACTGTCTTCGTTGCAGATAATGACGTCGATGCCGAGTTTGTTGAGTCGCGCAACGATGGAATGGCTCACTGGCAAAAGGCGTGGTACCAGGTTCACAGTCTCCAGAGGTAGGCGTTTGACGACGCTTGGCAGAAAGAAGGCTGGCCGAAATGGTTTTCCTCCATTCACCGTGCTTCTCATC
>JAAOYD010000058.1 GCA_018221165.1 Candidatus Woesearchaeota archaeon
ATCGCTGGTCGACGGCAACCGGGAACAAAAGCCGCTATTTTGGCGTTTCTTCAGCGCTTCGATGAGTTGATTGCGGGGAATGCACACGATTCGAAGATTGTTGCCCACGTTGTGGAAGGGCGCGATTTAGACAGTGATGGTGTCGTTGATGATGTGAAGTTCAGGGAGTGATTAGCGCCCTTTCTCACCCTACAACAGAGGAATGTTGACACCCATCCACTTGAGGAGAAAGTCATAAAGGATGAAGACAAAGACGAGGATGACAATCATCACAATCATCTTCAGCTTGAGACGGTGCTTCCGGTGCAAGTGCCGGTGGCGTTCCTCGGTAACATCCACCAACTCGTCCGCGAAGATGACACTCAGGAAAGTACCAAGTCCGCTGAGCACTATGATGAGCCAGAACGGCCAAGGCTGACTGAGAATGTGATGGAACAGATTCAGCAGTACCGTATCGTCGTAGAGTGAAGGGTTAGTGAGAAGCGCGTAGGCGTTCACCAGGCCTGCAAGCACCCAAACCGCAATTTCTGTGTAAACCATTCGCACCTTGGCAAGGAGGCGAACAGGAAAGTCAATGAGAATACCCGCATCAGCGATGGGTGTGCAGAAGACAAAGAAGCTCCAAGTGAGGAGTGTGATAATGAGGCCTTCGCTGCTACCAAAACGGTGTGCGACATAGAAGAAATATGCCAGCACGACCGCAAGAATAATGAGGAAACGGAGAAAGACGCGCTTCTTTGTCTCGTGGACGATGAACTCCCACTCCTTCACCGCTTTGTGCCATTCCTTGAGGAAGAAGCTTGCCATTATTAACGCCCTGTAGAACCGAACCCACCTTCACCACGCTTGGTCTCGGAGAGTTTGCCCTCTTCGATGTCGGCGGTAGCTATGGGGAGAATGACGAGCTGCGCAATCTTGTGACCAGGTTCAATCTTTATTTCCTTACTCGTTACGTTGTTGAGAATGACACCGTACTCGCCACGATAGGTGTGTTCGATGACGCCACCCATAGTATGCAAACCTTTGAGAGCAAGACCACTTTTGTCTTTGATAAACGCGACAAAACCTTCTGGTAATTCGAGCTTGAAGCCGAGCTTGAACAGATGCGGTTCTCCCTGCTCTAATGTTCGCAGGTCGCGACTGTAGAGATCCATGCCCGCATCTCCTGGATGGGCATAGTGGGGAACTTTCACGTCGTCATAGAGTTTCTGTATCTTGATTTTCATTTTTTCCTCTTTCCTTTCGTCTTCTTCAGAAGCTTGCCTAACTCGGTCTCGAAGTCAGCGAGGTCAGCGAACTCACGGTAGACCGCGGCGAACCTGATGTAGGCGACCTTATCGAGCTTCTTCAACTCACGCATTACCAGATTGCCGATTTTCGTCGAGGAGACCTCGCCTTTCCGGCTTTCGGCGAGCTTCTGCTCGATACGGACGAGGGCGTGATCTATACGCTCGCTGCTAATCTTGAGTTTCTCGCAGGGTAAGGTTATCGCTCGGCGCAATTTTTCGCGGTCAAACTGTTCTCGCGTGCCATCTTTCTTGACAACCAGGAGATTCGTGGTCTCGACGCGTTCGTAAGTGGTGAAACGCTTGGCGCATTTCAGGCATTCACGGCGGCGGCGCAAAGAATGATCAGCAGCGTCGCGGCTATCAATAACTTTGGTTTCTTGATGCTTACAGAAAGGGCAGCGCACAAGAGTTCACCACGTCTCCGCAATGCCATCGCCGAAACAGATGGCCTCGACGAGGACGTTGCCTTCAAGGTTGCGTCGCGTACTGAAGAAACGAGTCTTGACACTCATGCCAAGGCGTTGCTTAATCGCGTCCATAATGATTGTTTGCTGGTCGCGGTCCAACTCGCCTCGAATGTGGATAAGACAGTCCTTGATTGTACCCTCAACCTGGTCGAAGAGCTGCGCAATCTGTGACTTGACGCTGAGCGCGTTCACCTGACGTGTGGTCTTTCCTTCCTCGAGATCGTACTCCTGCTCAAAAGGCAAGGCTTGCTTGAGGATGCGAACATCTTCATCAAGAAGCATAGCACTCTTCAACCGCTTGTTAAGTGGCGGGTGGGCGAGGAACTCCTCACTCAGGCGCGTCTTGAGATCAAACATTGGCTCCTGCTCATCCAACTCTGTGGAAAGAGACTCGATAATGCGACGCACCTCTGAGAGATTGGACTCATCACCATGGAAATCGAGTTTCATAGTTGGTAAATCAAGCGAGAAGTGCAAAGAGCGCTCCGCTTCGTCCTGAGAAACCTGACCACCCATACTGCTGGGAATCAATGGGTGATTTTAATACTTTACCCTTGCGAGAATGATGGCAAGGACGAGGGTTATGGTAACAGCGAATGCGTCCAGGACGCACAATGGACACCAAGCATGGAGGACAAAGGCCTGGATGAAGGTGAGATACAGGCTGAAGAGGAAGCCAAGAATCATGTAGGCGACGAACGCCTGCTGGAACAGCTTTCGGTCGCCGAGCGCGATGAGCTTAGTGAGTCGCTGCGGGATAAGGACTACGCAGAGCACACCGAACCAGTAGATAATGCCAAACAAGGAGACTGGGACGCCAAAGAGCTCAGAATAGGGGCTCTGATCCACCACATTGCAGCTCACCTTGGCGTTGATATCGCAGAAACTGCTATCTACAGGGTTGAGATGCATGTTGAAGAGGTAGAGGCTCAGCGCCAGGCCAATGGCAGCGAGGACAAGGATGACATAGTGGAAGACACGCTCAGTTTTCATGGAAAAGAGGGACAAAGGGTGTTTTTTAAAGTCTTCCTTGACGATAATTATTTATACCATCACGAAATGATAGTAGTGGGTGAGAGATGTGGTGAAACAGAATCTCAGGAAACATGAAATTTTAGGTCTTGTCTACCAGTTCCTCGGCGCGACATGTATCGGCATCGGTATTTATTGGAGCATGTGGGCAGCTGTGCGGACCTTACATTACCGATCATTGACGCTTGTCAATGGAAGCGAGTGGCTACTCTTCCCTCTCTTGTTTGGACTGGGTGGCATTCTCTGGAGCCTGGGCGGCGTTGAGTTGAAAGAGGCAGAGCCGGGCTATGGGGTGAAGCGTTGATTGTCGGAACGACAATCCGAGAGCGACCGGAGGAGCGACCATGAAAGCTGGATTCAGCATGAAAGAATTTGTGCAAGGCCTCGTCGTCGGTGTCCTCATCGGCTTTGTGGTTTGCTTACTCGTCATGGGGTGATATTGTGGGATGTGACTTGTGCGGCGCCGAAGGGCAGCTCTTCCGTGCCAAGGTTGAAGGCAGCATGTTGACAGTATGCACCACGTGCAAGGAGCACGGCGAAGTCATGGAACGCATACCGTCAGACGCTGAATTGAAGCAGCAAGCAAAATACGCTGCACGTCGTAAATCATCTTCTCAAAGCTTTGACGCGACACCACGGTCGAGCGCGCCACGCCATGTTGCTCCAAGCGGTGAAGTCATTCTTTTGGTGAAGCGGGGCTTTGGTGCTGAGATTAAGCAGGCGCGTGAGAACATGAACCTCAAGCAGGAGCAGCTAGCGCAGAAGCTTCGCATCAAGGAGAGTCAGTTGCATAAGTATGAGACTGGCGCGAAGAAGCCAGACTTGGAAACTGCGCGGATGCTCGAGAAAGCGTTGCGGATTACACTCGTTGAGCAGCATGTCGAAGAAGGGGAACGCAT
>JAAOYD010000059.1 GCA_018221165.1 Candidatus Woesearchaeota archaeon
GGTCTTCACTCAAGGCTGCAGTGGTGCTGTAGAACTATTTCTTCTTCTTGCCTTCGATACTTATCTTGATGCTGCCGTTATCCTCTTTCTTGCTGATAAGAATGAGGTGGCTTCTCAGGATGAGGTCGTGCTGGCTGATGAACGCAAGTAGGACAAAGCCTGCATACAGGAACTCGAACAGCTTGCTCACCATGATGAGATCGACACCCACAAATTGGATGACGCCGAAAAATTCGAACAGGCTAACCAGCTGGAAAATAAGAAAGAAAATGCTCGAGATGAAGAGGAAATCCCATGGTCTCCTTTCCTTATGACTCTTCGTCTTGATGAGGAAGAGATTGGCATAAATCGCGATGAAGAGCGCGATGAACACGTTCGAGATGGTAAAAAGCCCATAGATATAGCTGACCATGGCCCTTTCCTGCTTCAGGACCTTTTTAAAGCTTTTGTACGATTATGGAATGGGAACAGAAGGTAAAATGAAAAAATGGGCCTGGCCGGACTCGAACCGACGACATCCGCCATGTAAAGGCAGCGTCATAGCCACTAGACCACAGGCCCTTTTGGTTTTGGAGACAAGCCCTTTTTAAATAGGCATTGGTCAGGGCTACATAAATCATTTAAATAGGCCTTCTCCTCTCGCGCTAGCGAAATATTTAAATAGCCTGGTATGGTAAAATGTATACGGAGAACTATCGATGACGCAAGCAATTCTTGCTCAGAAACGACGTGCCTCAACTCAGGAGCAGATTTTTCAGATACTCTTTGAGAACGATGAGCTTACTTGGAAGCAGATCATCTTCGGGTTGATTGAGTCGGAAGAAATGGATCCTTGGGACATAGATATTTCTCTCATCTCTCATAAATTCATAGAAATGCTTAAAACTTTGAAGCAGATGGACTTCCGTATCAGTGGAAAGATAGTCCTCGCCTCAGCGATACTGCTCAAAATGAAGAGCAAGCGGCTTGTGGAGGAAGAGGTAGCCGCTTTGGACCAGCTCATCTCCAGCGCTGACGACCCCATTGACATGGGTTTCTTCGAGGAATTTCCCATGGATGGTGCAATTCTCCTCGGCGATCAACCCTTCAAGAAAGCAAAGCCTAAACTCGTTCCTCGAACACCACAGCCGCGTAAGCGAAAGGTCAGTGTGTATGATTTAGTGGAAGCCCTCGAGAAAGCCTTAGAAACCGACGCCAAGCGCGTCAGAAGCATACCAAAGCTCATCAAGGAAGCCAAAGTACCCCGTGACCACGTCGACATGAGCGCTCTTCTCAGGGCAGTCTACGACCAAGTGAACGGCCACTACAAGGCAGAAAGCCCAGCGGTGCTTACCTTCGACGACCTCATCCCCAGCGAGGAGAAAGAAGACAAGGTACTTACCTTCATCCCGCTCCTTCATCTTGATTTCCAGCGCAAGGTGGATGTGCGGCAGAAACAGCACTTTGGGCAGATTAACGTCCACCTCCTCCAACCGGACGCAAACTTTACTCAGGCAGAGCTTGAGACGAAGTGAGTACGCGGTAGTGGGAGGCAAATTTTAAAAACTCGTTCTTCTATTTTTGGTTGACGTGAACCTAGTAATTAATACACTTGAGTTCTCCAAGCTTATTATCAGCATCTTCATCATGTTCTACGCCTACTACTTTCTTAGACGGAGTGAGGCCTATGTGGAGCGGCGGCCATGGGTCATTCTCTTCTTCGCCTCTATGTTTCTCTTTGTCGTTGAGCTCGTCACTGCTCTCCAACTTTTTAGAGGAGTGCAATATGGCTTGCCGTTCTATGATGACCTGCGACGCTTTGCAGAGTTTGCCTTCCTTGGTTTTTTCCTCTTTAGTTTCATCTATCAGCATAAACTCCTCCTCGAGAGAAGAATGATTGTCATCAATCAAGTACCCATTAGCACCTGGTACGACAAGCTTCATGGTCTCATCCTCCGTCTTGAGAAACGGCATGAACACCTCCTAGAACAGAAGGAAGAGCGCAAGATGGACGAGGAACTCGCCGAAATCGAGGAAGAGCAGGAATTAAAGAAGAAGCGACGACACAAAGGGCCGACCAAGCAAGAAATTGACAAGGTCACGGAACGCGCCAAGAAGCTCATCGACGCAACAGAAGAGCTCCTTCAACGCCACGCTGGCCACATTGATAAGGTACGCGAAGCCCTTGTCAGGGATGAGATGGCAGCACTCAAAGAAGCAGTGAAAGAGAACCCAGTCCACCCGACAAACGTGGAACGCCACATCAAACAGCTCCTCAAGGATGACAGTTCTATCAATACCCTCGAATAAACCGTCCTCACTGGCGTTCGAGCTTGCTACTCTCTAAGCAGCAACCTTCCTCACTTGTGTTTGGGGGTTGCCGTCTGTCGACAGCAACCTTTAAAAGCGCCTTCTATTCTCGAGCAGGCATGCATGTCGCGAAACTGAGCTTTAATGGTAACCCTAACGTAGGTCTCTATGGCTATTGCATGGATGGTCACTGTATCCTTGGTGAGAGACTCACGGAAAACACCGATAAAGAGGTGCAAGAAGCGCTCCAAGTTAAAATTCTTCATCTTACTATTGCAGGTACGCCAATGCCGGGAGTCTTCCTCGTTGGCAACAAAAATGCTCTTCTCGTTCCTGGTATCGCCTTCGACAACGAAGTGAAGGCACTCAAGAAATTGAAATTGCCAGTGAAGGTTTTTGACACTCATCTTACTTGTCTCGGCAATAACATCATTGCGAACGACCATGGTTGTCTCGTCAACACAGAGTTCAGCGACAAGGAGATTACTCAGCTCTCAAAACTGCTCAAGGTACCTGTGAAACGCGTACAAATAGCAGGGTTAGATACGCCTGGTTCCTGCGTTGTCCTAAATGGAAAGTATGGTGTCATTCATCGCGATGCTGAACCACATGAAATAGCGATGGTGAAAGACACGCTCAAGCTTGAATCAGTAGAACCTGCATCTGTCAGCCTCGGCAGCCCCTATATCAAAGCGGGTGTCCTGAACAACAAACACGGTTTTGTTGTGAGTGAGACCAGTGGCGGTCCGGAAATAGTCCACCTGGAACAATCATTGGGGTACCTCGATGGATGACGCGAAAGAACTCTACATGGAATACCAATTACTCACAGAGCAACTCAAGAAAATCCAGCACTATCTCGAGAAAACTACTGAGAACCTTGCGGAACTTGGTAACACTATTCAACATCTTCACACGTTTGGTCAATTGAAGAAAGGTGCGCAAGTATTCGCGCCCATCGCGAACGGCATCTTCATCGATGTAATTCTGAATGATCCCAAACATGTGCGCATGAATGTCGGTGCCAAGACTGTTGCGACCAAGACCATTGATGAAGCAAAAAAGCTACTGGAGAAGCAGCAACATGAGTTGCACGATTTACTTAATCGTGCTGAAGCGGATAACCACAAGGTCATGACA
>JAAOYD010000060.1 GCA_018221165.1 Candidatus Woesearchaeota archaeon
AACGTTGAGATGGCTGAGAAGATGAAGAACGGGAAGAATCCGTATAAGTGATTATTTTCTTAAGACCAACTCGAGAATTTTGTGAGTGTGTGGTTCTGGTTCTATATCATGACGATCAAACTCATACGTGCTGTCCACTCTGAAATCGCCAACAAGTGCTGCTATCTCTTCTTCACTTGTCTCAAAATCTACAACACCATCTGCAATAATTTGTCTGTTGACGTGGAGTTGTATTACTCCTCCCTGTTCTAGTGCAAGATAAGCTTCTCGCATCGCAGCTTCAGGGTTTGAAAGATAATGAACAACATTAATCATGAACAACCCACTAAAGGTCGCTTCGCTGAATGGAAGAAGGTGTGCGTCTGCCGCAACAACACTCGGTCGTGCCTGCTGCAAGTCAGGTAAAGAAATGTCAATACCGACTGGAGAATGTCCTTGCGCACGGAAGAAACGGATGTCACGTCCTTGACTGCAGCCAATATCACAGATAGTGGAGCTTTCAGGAACTAAAGAAGAAAACCGGGCACCGTACTCGGTTGGGTGTTGTAACCAATGAGCGCCGGCACCATATTTTTCATGTAAAGCTGCGTTGCGCATCTCACAACCTCTTCCTCATATCTATTATCAGGTCTTCAAAACCCCATTTCTTGTAGATTTTCATAGCGTGGTCGTTCATAGCTAAAACATGGAGACTAATATTGCGTTCGCCTCTTTGTTTAGCCCAAGAGATGAGTTGTTTGGTGATGAGGGAGGATATTTTTTTACCACGATATTTCTTTTTCACAAACAAATCACTAATGTATGCGTTCGTATTCTCAACATACACTGGTGGATCTTTTTTCATGTAAATAATTCCATACCCTACTAAATCTTTTTCTTCAGCGACTATAACTAGTGCGTTCTTACTGTGTATTTTCTTCCTCACAAACTCACCGAACATTTGTGGTGCGTGTTTATGACGTCGAATGTGTTTTTTATGTTGTGGGTGTTTTTTCAAAAAAGTCGCGTCGTGGTCTTTCATGAATTGCTGCCAGAGCTTCACAATAAGAGGGACTTCAGCTAGCTTCGCTTTACGAACAATCATAGTTATTAGAAAGAAAGTAGGATTTTAAAGGTTTTAGTTCTTCACTTTGAGCTCTTTCCAAGCAAGTTCAAACATGCTGGAAAGCGCCTGGGCGAAGTATGGAGTGTTAATCCAGATACCAACGTCATAGGATGGATGCACGTCTGTATCAGGAAGCAGCATGAACATGACTTCTTGGCTGTCGACAACGCAGAATCGCGCGTCGATACCGTTCAAGTTGCGCACATCGGCATACTTCTTCAGTGTCGCCACAGCGTCCTTGTTCTTGTTCGTCAGCTGAGCGGCAACTTGGATCTTGACACCTCGTTCGCTTGCCTTCTTCAAAGCTCGAAGAAGTGAATCTGTCTTGCGGGTGAGTCCTTCTTCAGATGTGACGAGAATAATGCCTGTTTCAGCACCTTTAATCATAGAATCGAGTTGGTTGTAAGCGTTCGAACGACCTTTCAAAGCGCCAGTCAAATCCGTCGGTTCAACAAGGTCGACACCTTTTGTGTGGAGTGTTTTCAGCTCATTGAGGACGTCGCTGCCTTTCAGCTTATCGAGGGTCTTCGCTTGCTTATCAGCATCTACTTGGATGGTCTTCTTGACTCTTTCCAAGACTTCTTCTGGGGGCACCGCGATATACTTAATCGGCTTCCCAATCTTCATGATAATGAATCCTTTCTTTTCAAGCGATTCCAAGACGTCATAGGACCTACTCCTCGGAACGTTAGCGATGTCAGAAAGCTCTCCAGCGGTTGAAACACCACGACTCAAGAGTGCGGTCCAAATCTTTGCTTCGTAGCTGTTGAGGCCAAAATCCTTGATTTTCTTGAGGAAGTCCTGTTGTACAATCATTGTATCACGTGTATCTTGTATGTGTGGAATCCCTGCGAGCTTTAAATAGTTTTTGATTTTTCACTATTACCTAGTAAATACATTTACTAACCCCTTTGTTTCGGGTGGAAACTGTTTAGGACCAAACAGACGTGCTTCTCAGCGCTTCTTCTTCGTTTCTTGTTTGTTTGTATTATTATATATTATATATATTATCTATATAGAAATAAATAAAGAAAGAAAAGAAAAAACAACAAAATAGTTCAAATTGCCACAAACGCACACGAAACAACCCACAACACTAAAACAACGAGTTCCATAGGAAATCAGGGGGTCCTACCACTACCAGAAAACACAGGTTTGTTCCTCGATATTTTTCCACAAGAAACTTTAAATAACCTTCATTTCCACTGGAAATCTCATGGCGAAACTAACCACATTCTTCGAAGAGTTCCTCGAGAAGGGAAGTCTCTTCGCAAACAAGCGCGTTCTCCAGAGCAACTTCATCCCCACAGAGATCGAGCACCGGGATGATCAAATCAATAATGTGGCAAATATCCTCGCACCAGCGCTGAGGCTTGAGCGCCCAAGCAATCTCTTCATCTATGGAAAGACAGGCACAGGCAAGACTCTCGTCGCCCAATACACCGCAGAGAAGATGATGCAAGTGGCTAAAGAGCGCGACATCCCACTCAAAGTATTCTATCTGAACTGCAAACTCAAGAAAATTGCAGACACAGAATACCGTCTTATCGCTGAGCTCGCACGACATCTCGGCAAGGCAATCCCACCAACAGGGCTTCCCACCGACGAGGTGTATAATATTTTCTTCAATGCCCTGGACAGTAAGAAGCAGATTGTCATCTTTATCCTCGATGAGATTGACCAGCTCGTCAAGAAAGCCGGCGACGAAATCATCTACAACCTCACACGCATCAACAGCGAACTCAAGAACGCACAAGTTGGTATCATTGGGGTGAGTAACGACCTCATTTTCAGCAACAACCTCGATCCCCGCGTCAAATCATCGCTCAGCGAGGAGGAACTAGTCTTCCCACCATACAACGCGCTCCAAATTCAGAGCATCTTGAAAAAACGTTGTGGTCTCGCCTTCCACGAGAATGTTCTCGACGACGGCGTCATCGCGAAATGCGCCGCCTTCGCAGCAAGAGAGCATGGTGACGCTCGACGAGCACTAGAACTCATGCGTGTCGCAGGTGAACTCGCAGAACGCGCGAACAAAGAGAACGTGAACATCAAACACCTCGATGAAGCTGAAGAAAAAATTGAGCGCGACCGCTTCCTCGATGTGGTCGAGCACCAACCGAAACAGTTCCAGGCGACGCTGTTCAGCATCCTTGCCGTCAGTGAGAAGACGAGCAGCTTCTTCACTGGTGAGATTTACGATTATTACAAGCGACTCTGTTCCAAAGTTGGTCTCCGACCCCTAACACAGCGTCGCGTCAGCGACATCCTCGCCGAGCTTGACATGCTTGGCCTCATTAATGCTAAAGTTATCAGCAAGGGGCGGTTCGGTCGCACGCGCGAAATGAGTGTAAACCTACCGAAGAGTCTCTTGCCGCAAATCAACACAACGTTGCAGGACGGCCTCGGCCTATAGGACCTATATGCGCTGATGAGCGACGAATGGTCTCGGAGCAACCCACTATGAAGAATGAGCAAGACGTCTTAGACAGCCTTGAGAAAGGCATCCTCCTCTCACCTGACGGTGACGTCCTTCCTGACGATATCCCTCTACCTGGCGCGAATGGTGTGCGTATCACACGTAACTATACGAAGAAAAGCAAGAAGCGCACCTACGAAGATTTTGTCGCGCACTTCAACCAACGATTCAAAGCACTCTCAGGAATGCTCCGACACCGAGCCGAGCTGCAGAGTGCCACCGCCATCGCGAGGCTTGGTCGCCAAGAACAGAACGAACGAGTCACCCTCATCGCGATGGTGAAGGAGAAAAGCATCACAAAAAACAACAATGTCATGCTGACACTTGAGGACCAGACAGGCGAGACCAAGGCGCTGGTCACCCAGCGCAACCCAGAAGTCTACAAGCTCGGCCGCGACATCGTCTTGGATGAGGTTATTGGTGTCAACGCGTCCATGGGAGATGGCATCATCTTCATCAACGAGCTTTTCTTCCCAGACATTCCCGTCACCCACGAACTGAAGAAAGGTCCTAAGGAAGAATATCTTGCTATCATTGGCGACCCGCAAGTGGGTGGTAAGGAATTCTTGAAGAAAGATTTTGCCAAAGCCATCGCTTGGCTGAATGGTCACATCGGCAATGACGAACAGAAAGCCATCGCTGCAAAGGTGAAGTATATTGTGGTGATTGGTGACTTGGTTGAGGGGGTTGGTGTCTATCCTGGTCAGGAAGCGGATCTCCTCATCAAAGATATCAAAGAACAATATGAGGAGTTTGCTCGTCTCATGCGCCAGCTACCAACCCACATGCAGATTATGTGCATCCCTGGCAATCACGACGCTGGCCGTATCGCTGAGCCGCAACCACCAATCTATAGGGATTTTGCCCAGGCACTCTATGACATGCCCAACGTGACCATGCTAAGTAGTCCATCATGGGTTACTATCGGGGCTTGTGAAGGGTTCTCAGGTTTTCTCCTCCTCTTGTATCATGGCTACAGCCTTATTTATTATTCTGATAACGTTCCGAGCATCCGTGAGCGTGGTGGCCAGAAGAGCACCGAACTCATCATGAAGTTCCTCCTGCAACGCAGGCACCTAGCACCCACCCATAAGAGCAACCTCTATATCCCCGATCCTGACGAGGACCCACTTGTCATCTCACAAATTCCTGACTTCTTCCTCACAGGCCATGTCCACCGCATGACGAGCGCGACCTACCGAGGCATCACCATGATTAACGCGAGCGC
>JAAOYD010000061.1 GCA_018221165.1 Candidatus Woesearchaeota archaeon
AACACCTAGCTCACAGCGTTTACGGCCAGGACTACTCGGGTATCTAATCCGGTTCGCTCCCCTGGCTTTCGTCCCTCACCGTCAGATCCGTTCTGGCAAGATGCCTTCGCCATCGGTGGTCTACCTTGGATTATACCATTTTACCAGTCCCCAAGGCATACCTCTTGCTCCTCCCGGTCTCGAGACTGATAGTGTCCACTGCACGCGGTTGCGTTGAGCACAACCATTTCACAGCGGATTTATCAGTCCGGCTACGGACGCTTTAGGCCCAATAAACGCGATTGCCACTTGGGGCGCCGGTGTTACCGCGGCGGCTGGCACCGGTCTTGCCCACCCCTTATTCGCCAAGAGGTCTAGTCTTGGCAAAAGCCTATGCGTAACATAAGCACGGAGGATCCCCCCATCACACTTTCGTGCATTGTGGAGGTTTCGCGCCTGCTGCACCCCGTAGGGCTGGGACCAGTATTCCAGTGTCCCTCTCCGGGCTACCACTCTCATGGCCCGTACAGATCAAAGGTTTGGTGGGCCATTACCCCACCAACAGCCTAATCTGCCGCCGACCTATCCTACGGCACGAGTTTCAGGGATGGCACGTTCCAGTGTCCATCCCCTATCAGGTGTTACACTTAGTTTCCCAAGCTTATCCCTGACCGTAGGGCAAGTTATCGACGTGTTACTGAGCATGTCGCCGGTATTGCTACCTGACTTGCATGGCTAAATCGAATCCTCCTAGCAGCAATCTCCCGCAGGATCAACGGGAACTCTTTCCTGAAGATATCATCGCTTTCGCAATGGCCGCATCTTCAATTCTAATCCTGTTTATTTAGACGTTCGCAATTTATTATTTTGAAACTATTATAGTCACAAAGAATTGTTAGGGTCGTCGTATCTTAGCAGATACATTATTCACGCCTACTTTGCATATCTGAACGCTAGCTCAGACATGAGTGTGATGCGCTACCACAAAATGTGGTGTTGGTGTGCCGTGGGCGCTTCTCGGTTATTCCGCGCGTGATACGGCAGATGGTGGTGATTGTCAGCGTGAACTGACGCGACACGCGAAACCTTCGCGCGCCGTTCTGAATGCGCAGCCCCGTGGAACAATGGCCTCTTTATAAAGCTTTCCGTGTTAGAGCAGATAGGAAACCCTGCCCCAACAACGATATGACGCCTTCTGACCAGGGATCTAATCAGAGAACTATATTCTAAAGTATATAAATGTAATGATTTGTTTAAAAATCAAGGGAAACTATTTAAAATTCGCACAACACCACTTTTGAGAAGGGGGGATACCATGAAAACGCTATTAGTCATTCTTATGCTCTGTATTGCAGCAACATCGGTTGCTGCAGTTTCTGGCCCATTCTCGTTCAACGGCAAGAACTACTACACCGTCACATCGATGGACCCGACTGAGGATTCCGGCGATGAGGTCTGTGCCAAGCTCGGTCTTGCCTGTCAAGGATATACTGATTCTACTACTGCCGTCTGTCAGCAAGCGAATCCTGGAGCCGCAACCTCTTCAAGCTCGTCTGGCGACAAAGCAGGTGTGTACTGTAATGGCGCTCCACAGAACGGTGTTTGTGCAAGCAAGCAGAACACCTGTCATGCCTGTCCGGCGTGTACGGTGAGTGTGCGCTGCGATCAAGCCATCGGTGGCCTCTATAGAGAAATGTACGCCGAATGTATTGCTCCTGGAGCAGCCGGCTGTAAAGTCTATGTCACTGCAAGGAACACGAACGATTTCTTCACGAGCATTCCTGGTATCAACGCCCAACTGCAGAACTGCCAGCGAGCACTGCCCAAAGGGGCTGGTTTCGTCCTCGCGAATGGTATTACCCAAGTGGACATCGTTGGCACGACGGTGAGAAGCTTTACACTGACAAAAACAAAGGGCATCATCACTGCCATCGCAAGCGGCACGGCAGCCAGTTGCAAGCAACGGATGACGCTTTCCGAGAAGGATTTTGATGCTATCTTGGCGACCAATGACCGTGCTGGAGCTGTCGCTAATATGATTGCGCAGAAGAAGATTAGTATTAACGGCTGTAATTTCTTTGCCGGTCTCCGCCTTTTCTTCGTCAAACCGGTCGTTCGTATCATTGCGAAGCGGCAAGCACCTAACCCTCCACCGCCAAAGCCAGCACCGAATTGCGGCCAAGTTGGTGAGCAGTGTAACAACAGAGGTTGCTTCTCTGGAATGTGCGGCGCTCCCAAGGAGAATCTGAACGGCCAATGGGGCTTCTGGAACTATCATTGCATCGACCAGAACACCTACACAGCCAATTGTCTCGGTCGCGGCAACACGCCCGCAGCCTGGAACTGCTTGACTGGTCCGTGCAGCTAGGGAAAGATTATTAAAACCCTTTCTCATTTTCTCTCTTTTATGACACTCTCAGTAGACGAACGCCTTTCTCTCATCAAGGAAGTCGGCGAAGAGATTATCGATGAAGAAGAACTCAAGACCCTCCTCAAGGAGAAGAAGAACTTCATCGCCTATGACGGCTTCGAACCGTCCGGCAGTATTCACATCGCACAGGCTGTTCTCAGAGCGATTAATGTCAATAAGATGATTGCTGCTGGCGCGAAGTTCACAATGTTTGTCGCTGACTGGCACGCTTGGGCCAACGGTAAGCTCGGTGGTGACCTTGAGAAAATTCAGACCACTGGGAAGTATTTCATCGAGGTCTGGAAAGCGTCAGGTATGGATTTGAAGAATGTTAATTTCATTTGGGCGTCCGAACTTGTGAAGGATGATACCTATTGGACGAAAGTCATGCAAGTCGCGACGAACGCAACCCTCAAACGAGTTCTTCGAACGACGCAGATTATGGGTCGTTCTGATACTGAAACACTGCACGCTTCTCAGATTCTTTATCCCTGCATGCAAGCCGCCGACATCTTTCATCTCAAAGCTGACGTGTGCCAACTCGGCATGGACCAACGCAAAGTGAATGTCCTGGCACGGGAGCTTGCACCAAAACTTGGCGAGAAGAAACCAATCATCGTTTCACACCACATGCTCATGGGCCTGCAAGAACCGCCGAAAGACGCGAAAGACGCTGTTGAGCGCGCCATGGCCATGAAGATGTCTAAGAGCAAACCGAACACCGCTATCTTTGTCACCGACGACGAGAAGAGCGTTGTGAAGAAGTTGAACAAAGCTTACTGTCCCGAAGGTGTTGCTGAAGAAAATCCTGTGCTCGAGTACTGTAAATACATTATCTTTGCTCTGAAGGATGAATTCAATATAGAACGTCCTGAGAAGTTCGGCGGCAACGCATCGTACTCTTCCTATGAAGAGCTAGAGAAAGCCTTCGTCGCCAAGGACATTCACCCTGCTGACTTGAAAGCAGCAACAGCAAAGTACATCAATGAAATTCTCCAACCAATCCGCGATCACTTCGCGAAAGACCCAAAAGCGAAGAAGCTGCAGGA
>JAAOYD010000062.1 GCA_018221165.1 Candidatus Woesearchaeota archaeon
TGGGGTGGCTACACTTTGACAAAGCTTGGCCATTATGAATACGCCACAGACACCATCAGCATCTCGACAGCCTTGAAGGAAGCCCCTGAACTGCTCGACTACGTACTCTATCATGAGATGTTGCACAAGAAGCACAAGTTCACCGAGAGTAAAGGCGGTAATACACGCAGCCATACCAAAGCTTTTCGTGATGAAGAGAAGAAGTATCGTCTGGCTGATGGTGGAGAACCTGAGAAACGCCTTGCAACGTTCCTTGGCCAGCGCAAGCGCCGCAAGCAAGGCATCTCGTTTAAGATAAAGGATTGGTTCTAGTTTCTACTACATAATGATGAGAACCATTTAAATATAATCCTTGTCTCACTCAGGTTAGGGGTGAGCTGTTGCTCAAGATTGATTTGCATACGTTGCCGTCAGATTTCTCCAGCATCCAGCAGCGCCTTCTTGAAATTCAGCAGATGGAAGTTCCTTCGTTTGCCATCTACCATCCAGATTACCAACGTCTCTTCGGTCTCGCAGGGAAGTACGCTGGTATCAGCAACTTTGTCGTCATCGGTCGCGGCGGGTCAGTCAGCGGTTTCCGTGCCTTATATGAGTGCCTTGCTCGCTATCACACCACGAAACGTGTCTTCGTCATCGACACGCTCGACCCGAGTTATATTGACATCATAAGGAAAAAATGCCTTCCTGACGACACCCTTGTCATTGTTATCAGCAAGAGCGGGAACACCGTGGATGTCGTAGAGGATTTCCTCTGCTTTCAAGAATATCGAAAAGTCGTTATCACTGAAAATGAGAAAGGCGCACTGAGCCAATACGCCAAACTAAAGGAACTAGAGTTTGTGCCCCACCCGCTCATCGGTGGCCGGTTCAGTATGGGTACGGAATGCGCCCTGCTTCCAGCGGCGCTCATCTATATCGATGTGAAGAGCGTTGTGGGCGGCATGCAAGCAGTGTTCCGGCAATGCCATCCGACGCGTTCGATAGATACAAACCCTGCGTTGCGCCTTGCCGCGTCCCTTTATCTCGCCGAGAAGCAAGGTTTTACTGAAGTCTATGCTCCTATCTACAGCAAGCTCCTCTGCGGTACCGCGGAATTGTGGACCCAGCTCATGCATGAAAGTGTGTGCAAAGAAGGCAAGGGTCAGACTTTCCTCTTTATGGAAGCTCCTGAGTGCCAGCACCACACCAATCAAAAGTTCTTCGGCGGTCCACGTCGCATGCTCGGCGTGTTCACCCGAGTGGAACATCCCGAGCCAGAATTTATCATTCCTGAAGATCATCAATTGAGCGGGTTGCACGTCAAAGACTTACCATTCACTGCTCTCATGGGAGGGCGGCTGAGCGACGCTCTCTACAGCGAGTATCATGGGGTCCAGCGAGCGGCTGACGCGCAGAAAATTCCCAACGCATCCATTGCGATTGATGTTTTGAATCCGGGCACCTTTGGCGAGCTCGCAGCATTCTGGATGTATGTCGCCGTTTACAGTGCTTGGCTCCGCGGCGTGGACGCCTTCAACCAGCCAGGTGTTGAACAAAGCAAGAACTTCTCCCTTGACGAGCGCAAGCGACGCGCGAACAAGCCCAAGCCCTTCGAGGCTTAGGTTAACACGGCGCGACAATGAACTTCTCGAGCGATAGCGAGGGAAGTTAGGGAAATCATCAGATTTCCCTCTAAAGTCCTGTTAAAGCCCTCCGCTAGGAGCGACGAGCCGCAGGCGAGGAGAGTAAAAAGAAAAAAGCGTAAAATATTAAATCTCGCTATGCGAGACTAATGTCTATGGTTGCTATTGAGCTACTTCGTCTTAACATTGAAGATCGAGTTCCAGGAACGTCTGACGCTCTCTCTCCAGGAGAGCGAGAGAGGCTTGATCGTTATGCCCGCACGTTTCTCCGTCTCGGAAAATACCTTATTCCTGTCCCTGAAGCATTGCCTGCTCGTCAATGTACTCTAGAGTGGGGTGCGGGTCAGGTTCTTCCCATCCTTCACGGTAACTTCAATCATGGGCCTCCTCATTTTCATTTTGAGGATGGGCGAATTGGATACGTTGCGCGACAAGGATGGGTAGGTCGTTATAGTGGCGAAGTAGCTAATCTTACAACTGAAACAGTTCATTAGCTTTCTTTTTATTGGCGTTAACACCGGACTTTAACGCACCACGCCGAAGGTGTGGTGGGGCAAAATATCAATTTTGCCGTTTAAAGTCCTGTTAAACGAGCCGGAGACTCCGTAGGAGACTTTGTGTTGGGGCTAAAAACGAAAGATTTAAATAACATTAAATAACCTTATTTAACTATCAGGTGATACTTATGGTATTGAAAACATTCAATGTGGACGCGGACGTGCATAATAGATTCTCTGCTTTCTGCAAGGATCGCGGGATGAGTATGAGTCGACAGATTCAGATGTTTATGACGTCAATTGTAGCCGAAGAGCCTGAGGTTCGCGAAGAGTATCGAAAGAAACTTGACCGAATCAAGAAAGGAAAGTTTATTCGAGTTGCCAACTTTGCTGAACGGTACGGGCTTGAAGGATGAGCTACACCCTTCAAATCTCTGAGAAGCTCGACAAGATACTGAACAAGCTCATCAAGAAAAATCAGAAACAGCTGAAGATCATCAACAAGAAAACCAAGCAAATTCTCAAGAACCCATATCATTTCAAGCAACTCAGCGGTGACCAACACGGCGAACGAAGAGTCCATATTGATACTCATTACGTTCTCACCTACGAAATCGACGAAGACAACAAAATCATCAGACTACTCGACTTCGACCACCACGACAAAATCTACAAGTGACAGCCCCAACACAAAGTGCTGTTAACACCGGACTTTAGAGAAATCCGAGCGATAGCGAGGATTTGGGCGAGGCCGCAGCCAAGCCTCTAAAGTCCTGTTAAAAGCTTTATGACGGAAGATACTCAATTTTCTTTTAATTTTCTTATTTTCTTTATGATCATATCCTGATAAACTTTGAATGCTTTCCGTTTTTCTTTTGCATATATGTAAGGTGTTGCAATATCTTCTTTACATTTAGAACATCTTAGTGTCTTGATTGCATTCAAAGGTTTCTTTTCAAGATTAGTTAATTTTTTTGGATAAAAAATTCTGTCCATGTAGAGTCTTCTTAGATTGCCCGATCCATCTTTTTGATATATGGCAAATAAGTGTTTACAGACTCTACAATGTAGGTTTAACAATCTTGAGTGTGTTCCTCGGGAATTCTTGTATTTATCTTTCTTAAATTCAAAATTCATACTGTAGAAAATAAGAAAATTCTTTATCAAGTTTTTGATTAAGTATCTGAGTAATATTGCTGATAACACGGCGCGACAATGAACTTCTCGAGCGCTAGCGAGGGAAGTTAGGGAAATCATCAGATTTCCCCTTGTCGCGCTGTTAA
>JAAOYD010000063.1 GCA_018221165.1 Candidatus Woesearchaeota archaeon
ATAGCTGTCAACGCCGTGCCTCCTCCAGCCGCGATAACCTGACCAGAAGCATTGATGGTAACAGCGTCTTCCGGAGAGCCACCAGCAGCATCGAACTCTGCCCAGATAAACCCGTTTCTCAGTACACCGACCGTATCAGTGATCTCGTACTGCGTAACACTGGCACCAGCACCCTGATACTTGTTCTCACCAGCAGTGCGAACTGAAACGCCGATTGAAGCGGCTCCGCCGAGCAACACTTCATCGTTCGGCAAAGTACCACGGGCAACAAAACGACCAAACGGAATGACCGCCTCAGCCGAGAAGCTGTCAATGTTGGTATTGCCGAGATCATAAATCAATCCCGGCAGAGCAACCTGCGCTTCCTTTGTATATGTAGTCTGAACGGTCATTTCTTTTCTCCCTTGTAGGCATTCTGTGAACGCTCAATCTTTTTCTTCCGTGCCACAGAAACTGCATCAGTAATATCTCCATCCTGCATCTGCTGGCGGAGGCCATCGTTCAAGCGGGTCTGACCAGAACTTTCTTCTGACAAAATGTCAAACCGAGCTTCGACATACGCATCATCTTTTTCCGAAAGATCAAGATCAGGCAATGCGTCTGTAACAACATCGCGTTTAATCTCCGAAAGAGACTTTCCAGAAGGATCATAATCCTTGATGATCTTTGCAGCAGAAAGCAAAACTGAAACACGCTCATTGGCAGCGTCTTCAATCTTCTTTTCCTTCTCCTTGTCGTCTTCCTCTTCATCTTCCATCTTTTTCTTTGCCGCCTTCGCTTCCTCTTCTGCGGCGTCGGCAACGGCCTGCACACGGGAGACTTCTTTCACTGAATCTTCCAGCTTCGTTTCCAGGGTTTCATTATCCTTGATAAGGATAAGGACTGCGGGCGCAACGGAGTCCGCGATCTCATACTCCACGCCATTGATCTTCATTTTAGCCATGTTAATCACCTCTTTAGGTATTGGCTTACTGTCAAAGATACTGCACTCTTTGCCACATCGTGCAGCATCAACTAGGGCGACGTGATTGCCGCGTATCCTCCTTTGCACGGCAGATTTGCCGTCATCGGAAAATTCTATTTCCGCTTGATAACCAGCAGAAAGTTCCCGCTTGCCATCTTCAATCTTTTTTATAAGACCGGCATCGTGAACTACTAAACTCGCTTTTACATGATTACTTTCAGTTGCGCTTGCATCTATTACAATGCCCTTCGCATACTTTGAAAAATTATCAGGAGTAACTTGGCCACCCGGCGGATGCTCATCCGTGGCAGGCATATTTATGAATGAGGCAACTGACATGGGATCAGTAACTTCTTCCGGCGGTCGATCGATCATAATTCTACGATTCGGATCCTCGCCAAAAATGCCAAGCTCAAATGCCAAGTACTCCTGACTTCCTGAGCGCGCAATGATTGCATCAAACATCAAGTAGCCCTGAGGTGTGCGCTTCAGACTCTTGTCGCATATTTGCAAGTTGCTGTCAATCATCACGTACATTGTGTCGCTCCTAAAAGCTAAATGTCAAACCGGCACCGGCACCATTGCCGCCACGATTGTTCGTTGCGGCCGAAGCGCTGAGCAAAGGATCGCCGAGGAACCGCATCTTTTTCGCCACTGAAATAACGCCAGCCGAAACGCCTTCAACATATCCGGCACCAATACCGATCTGCATTCGATCATTGTCGGGGTTGAAGTGGACATTGGCACCGGCGATTGCCATTGCACCCATTGCTTGATAGTCATTAGGGTTAACGAACGCGTTGGAGCCTGAATAGCCACGAGGACCTATAGCCCCTTCAAGGCCATCGGTTCCATTCATACCGGGTACACCCTGCATACCGGGAGGACCCTGTACCGGTTCGTAATCATATCCGTCATACTCACCGGCCATCAATGCCGTTGCGAAAAACATGGTGAAAAACAACATCAACATTTTCATATCACTTCCCTCTTTGTAGCATTTAAAATAGGCTGCTACTTAACCGTTATGCGTGTGTCCTTACCTTCCTTAACATTTGTACCTTCACAAACACATCCAGAACCATCTGCGCAGTGTGACTCAAACCTAACAATCCGTGTCGCCGAGTTCTCCAACAGAGAGCAGCCGGATAGCAGGAGTGTGAGTATTGCTATCTTCATTGTTCTGTAACACTTCCGATACCATCAACCCACCACTTGCTCAAGAATTCACCCGTCCACGTTGGATTGTATAGCATAATTTCGCTCTCTTTGACGTATAGACCGTCCTGTCGGTTATCACCTGACACCCACTCATTACCTATCCACTCCTGACGACCACCGTATTGCGCTTGCGTCATGTGCCCCTCGCC
>JAAOYD010000064.1 GCA_018221165.1 Candidatus Woesearchaeota archaeon
ATACAACGACTTAACACGGATGGGTAGGGTGCTACGATGAACCAACTCTTGCAGGAACAGCTTTACGAGACGATGGACAACAGTAGGGACTTCCTCACAATTGTCGAAGGCAAGAACGACAAGCGCGCGCTGGAACGCTTCGGGTTTTCCAACATACGCACACTCAACAAAGCACTGTTCAAAGTGGTGGAGGAGATTGACGCTGAAGAAGTCATCATCCTCACTGACTTAGACGCCTACGGCAAGAAACTCTATCATTACTTCTTCACCGAATGCAACAAACGCGGCATCAAAGTGAACAACCGATTACGCCAGATACTGCACTTCTCTGAACTACGACAGATAGAAGGACTGCCGAAGTATTTGGAGCGGATAGCTTAACTCATTGTTCGTTGAGACTTTGTATGAACTGCCCTGCCAAGGTCTTATAAATCTGCCTTCAATCTTCATTCTCATGAACAACTTCGAACTCATGCTGGCGCCCATGGAAGGGCACACCAACCCTGCATTCAGAGAAATCTGCTATGAGAAAGGCGCTGATTCGACATTCACAGAGATGGCACGCATTTCAGCATTAGCACGAGGCAACAAGAGCACGCTGGAGAAAATCAAGATTCCCAACCCTATTCCTACCTACATCCAAATAGTTGGAGCGAATGAAAAAGAACTTGAAAAATTTCTGCAAAAATTCACGCCAGAGAAAGGATTCTTGGGCTTCAACCTCAACTTAGGTTGTCCAAGTCCGGACATGATACAACGAGGGTTAGGGTGTGCTTTAATCAAGAGAATCAGCAAAGTCAAAAAAATGGTGCAAACAATACGCAACCATAACTATCCTGTATCCATAAAACTAAGATTGGGAATGAACGCGTTCGAAAAAGAAAAGAAAACATACCTTAATCTCATAAACGAAGTGGATGCTGATTTCTTCATCGTCCACGCGCGACATGGTAAAGAAAAAAACAAAGATCCCGCTGACTTCAGTGTGTACGAAGAATGCGTCAAGACAAACAAAGTCATCATCGCCAACGGCGACATCACAACAAAGGAACAGATAGCCTCTCTGAAATCAATTGGCATCAAAGGCGCTATGATAGGCCGAGCCGCAGTTAAAAATCCTGCTATCTTTGAAGAACTTAGTAAGTGACCTTGTTCTGAGTAACTAGTACGCCTGGCGCAACTCTTCTAGCGCAGCGAGCGCTTCGTCAATTGCGAAGCTCGCTGATGGGTAGTATCGAGTCTTCTCAATAATATAGAGTAATTTAGTATTGCGAAGCATAATCACTTTCACCGCAAACGGCAAATCGCCCATTCTGACGTGTTCGACGAGGGCTTCGAAGGTGAAGGCCGCACCAAGACGTGTGAGCGAACCGTGCAATTCGCGTAGTTTCGCAACGAGTTGCATGTGCAGCACGTTATCTGGGAGTGCTCGCATCTTTTTCAGTTCTGAAATGGTCTGCGCAACCAAAATCTTCGCGTCCTTATCGCGGTGGAAACGCAGATGCTTGCCGATGTTGTTAAAGAAACGCAAGAGCGCATAGGTCAGTCCATCTTCGTAGAAGAAATGAATGCCCTTACCATGACTGAACAAGAAGGTCATCCTGGAAGCCACGATGCTGTGGGCAAACCACACGAACAAGATAAGCCCTAAGAGTATCCCTGCGAAACCGAGCCAACGCAGAATAACAGGAAGGTAATCATCCATTGTACACTCTCTACACGGACCGCCACAATCGACAACAGTCTCACCTTGGTTACGCAACCCGTCCTCGCAGGTCGGACAAACACTGCACTGCCCGCCACAATCGACACCTTTCTCACCCTGGTTCTGCACGCCATCATCACAGGTCGGGCACACATCACAGGGGCCGCCACAATCAATACCCTCTTCTCCTTGGTTGATGATGCCATCACTACATCCTGCTGAGTGGCAGGTCGCGTCGATACACAAGCGGCTCTCGCATTCAATAGGAAGCGTGCAACGAGCGCCCAAGGGACACGGCGGGCATGAACCGCCACAATCAACATCACTCTCATCTAAATTCAACAAACCATCAGAACACGACGGACAGGCGTCACAGGGACCGCCACAATCAACATCCTCTTCGCCTTGATTCAACAACCCATCCTCGCAGGTCGGGCAAGCGTCACAGGGACCGCCACAATCAATACCTGTTTCGTTTCCGTTCTTCACCCCGTCCTCACAAGTAGGATTATAGTCGCAGGCTTGGTACTCAGACGGTTGTTCGCTCGTCTCGTTGCAGCCGTTCACAACAAAACATTCTCTGGATTGAAAACCTGGGAGAACACATTCACCCCATTCAGTACAGTCCCATTGTGGAACACAAGGCTCAACTGCACAATCTCCACAATCCTTCGGACAGGAGGTGCAGGACTCGTCAATGAAACACACCTCGTCGCCGCAATAACCTGTGTGTGGTCGAATCTCGCTGCGGTTTGTCGTGAGTACGGTGTAGCTCACCGGTTCACTCTCTGCGCTAGCGCCGAGCTCGTCAATCGCAGTGTAGATAAAGAAAAGTTTGCCTGGCGCGTGGGCAACCAAGGTGACCATCTCACCCTGCTGCCAGACAGAGATATTCGCTGGGTCGACGAATCCTGCAGGATAGGGTTTCTTCTTCACAGTATATGTAAGTGGTGTGTTGTCAGGATCGAAGAAATGATAGCTGAGGTTGAAGGTGAAATCCTCGTCGATGGGGAAAGTCAGTCCTATGAACTCAGTCACTTGAACAGGTGGGCGGTTCGCATTCGCTACTATGACGTTCCACTCGCGCGCTGCAATCGCACCGTTGGCAGCCACTACATCAAGAGTGACTGTGTGTGGGCCAGCGTCATTAAAGTCCGGTCTATAGATGAAACGCTCGCCGAACGACCTGTTCTCGCCGTCGAGCGACCAGGCACCAGGCACTTTTGTCTCGAAGAGCAATGGATTGCCTTCCAGCACCGTCACGTTCCTCTCCGCGGGCTTCTCGTCGAGCTTTGGCGGTTCGAGAAAGGTGTAGGTGCCGACGAGCGTCGCGGAGCAACC
>JAAOYD010000065.1 GCA_018221165.1 Candidatus Woesearchaeota archaeon
CCCTTCCTCACCATTTTCACAGTCACAAACGCTGAAAGACCAGCGCCGAGGACGAAGCCGCTCAAGAACAAGAGAACAAGATACGCTTGGACAGGGACTCGGAAGCCTTGTGGTTCGGGGAAGTACAACGCGAGATTGCTCAGTTCGAGCGCGTACTCGCTGAAGGTCATGGCGCTGAATGGGTCACTCTCCGCTAAACTCGCGGCGTAACGGAAATAGCTGTAGCCGAGGATGGGGAAGCTACCTGCAGTGGCTTGTTCGGCAATCATAGCTTCAGCGGCGACGAGCTTTGCGTCAATTAATGCGTCGAGATGCTCCTCACGCACAGCGAGAGAACCCGCGAGAAGGTTTGCCTCAGCCAACGCTCGCGACGCGCGGAACAAACAAAGCGCATAGAGGTCATTCGATTGCTCGCTCCACGCCTCATCCAACTCCTCACGCGCATCGATCAATAACCGGTCAGGCAAGTAGAGCTTGGCGTAATTCAACCGTTCCTCGGCGAGCGCCAAGCGTTCGTTGCACGCTCGTATTAGATGTGCCTCATTGAGATTGATTGTCGGGCTTTCCATCTCGAAGAATGCGCTCCACACCTTTGCGGAGTTGAAACGCTCGTAGGCAAAGCCCAAGGTGCTCGCTGAAATATTGTACCGGTCCTCTTTCAGCAGTGCTTTTTGCACTTCTTCCAACCTAGTTGACACGATGACGTAGGTCTCGAGCTCCGCAAGCGTATCCAGTTGATTAAGATTTTCATCGAGCTTGTCGCGCAACTCATGGGTTTGTTTCAGAAGCTGGGCGTAGAGACCCATGCGTTTCAAGCTAATCATGTCTTCGAATGAGATAGAACGCAAGCGAATCAAGTCGCCAAAGCAATAACTGGCAGCACTGTACCAATCCTCACGCTCCATTGCATTAATGTATCTTACTGTAAGGTTTGCATCTTCCTCGTATTTGTCCTCAGCGACGAGCTCTTCGATGAGTACTGTGCGACGGCTGCACAATTTTTCTGTCACTGACTGCATAATCTCAGTGTAGCTCTCCGGCACGATGAGCGGTTGCACCTCTTCTACAGATGCCTGGCCGGTGAACTGGGCGAGCGCTTCCTCTAAGGAAGAGACACGCACGATGTTCACACCAAGACCGTCAAGCTCGACAGGGATGTAGAATCGAGAAAGATTGATTGATTCGTTTCCGCGCTCGTTCATTGACCGATTGAGTTGTTCGACATAAGTCCTATTCAGGGTTTGGGGCACGGAGAAGCTGCTAATCAGTACGGTTGTCAAGCCTGCCTCTGCGGCAGCCATCGATTTCTCTTTCTCGCCAGCAACTGGGCCGATGAGTCCGCCACTGTTGATGGTGCCAGTCATGGCCATATTGCTGTCTAGCTCTAAGCCATCAAGCATGGCCACTGTCAGCACAGCGATGGCAGCGCCAGCGCTTGGTCCACCGATGACCGGCGATCCCGCTCTGATAGTGTAGAAGAAATCATAGCGTGAGCAGTCAGTCTCGACATACGCGCAGGCCACTTGATTGGCGAAACGCGTACTGCTCTGGGTATCCACCCGAGTCAAAGGATAGGTATCAATGAAGATTTGGCCGTTTCCCGGCTTCATTTCGAGGAAGAGATCTGCAGTGCCACCATGACGTTCATCGAGTGGGCTGTCAGTCTCGGTGACAGTGAGCAGTGTGAGATGCCCGGTTTGAGCTATAACTTGAGGGATGAGGAGAAGAATGATGAGTAACGTGATGAGAAGTCTCATTTTCTAGAACTTCGCCTTGTTTCGGCCGCGTCGCTCGACGACTTTGAGGCGATCGAGGACGTTCGTTGCGCGTTCCCCTTCATTATAGCCTTTGAGAAACTCCTTGTATGCCTGTTCGTACACGCCATAGTGTTTGCTTTCCAGAGCTTGCTTGAAGAGATGGATGTCGACAGCTTTATGCTCCGCATCGGTACTTGTGAAACTCAAACCAAAATCGATGAAGGACAATTCAGAACCGTTCACAATCATGTTGCTCGTGGTGAGGTCACCATGGATGATGTTTGCTTCGTGCAGTTTTGCCAATTGTTCACCAACGACTTTTGCCCAGGAAACCTTCTCGTCGAGTACTGTTTTGAGCTGGACGCCATCCATGAATGACATTGTGAGGCGTTCCTTCCGGTCAGTTTCGATGAGCATCGGACCGTTGATTGGAAGCTTCTGGAGAATCTTCGCTTCTCGCCGTGTGCGGCTCTGTCGCAGGTCAAGATCGAGCAACGGGTGTCGATAACCTTTTCGCACCCTGTCCTTGATGACCTTGTCACCGTCTCGATAGATAATCGCTTCCGCACCTGCACCTATCTGTTCCATAAAATCTTGAGAATGAGCAGGGGGTTTTAAAGCTTGTTGCTTGAGTAACAAGCTCCGAATGTCAGTGAGGATGGTTGGGTTTGAGGGTGTTGTGCTACCGAATGTCCACTCCAAATTCACGTTAAAATCAGGGTGATTGGTGCAGAATAAATACGTCCTCGGAGAGATCCGGAAAGTTTACTTAGCTTTTATCATTTGATCCATTGCCTGGTACAACGTTGCCTGCTTCTCTTTGCCGAGATTTTCAGCAACTCTCGCCGCTTCTGAATATTTTTCTTGTTGTTCATAGACTCGCATGCCTTCTTCGATAAGGGCTACATCACCTGTAATCTCGTAACCAACATTGATTATGGTGATGATTTGTCCATAATCCTTTTCCTTTCGTTTTTCTTGTACAATTGCTAAAAGAGGTTTGCTTACTTCTTTTTTGATACCTGCGAGTTCATACAAATCAATAAACTCTTTGTATTCTCGACCTTTGTCAAGGTGTCTGAATGGACTGTCATTACAGGGATCTATTTTTCTCGCCAATACTTGCGCTTCCTCTTCTTCGCCGAGGTTCATCAAGCCTGCAACTAATGACAGGTAAAATCGTGGGCTGTCTGTTGTATAGACTGTTTGTGCTTCCTCCACAAGAAGCTTTCTCGCTTCTGCTTCTTTTCCTAATGCTATTGCGCATTCGGCAAACACGTCTTGATCTCCGCAACGAGTATTTCTATTCTGAGAATTTTCAGGATGGTGTTTCTTATACCCTAGCTTCGCAACTTTCTTCACTATTCTTGGGACGTGCTCTTGAGCGATAGGGAGTGCTAAGCGAACTCCACATTTTTCTTTGAGATACAATTGTATTGCTTCTTTGTAGTTTCCGAGTTCGTGTTGCATATGTCCTTTAATATATCCGCTGCTTGAATTTTCCCATTCCAATTCATTCCAAAGCTGGCGTGCTTGTTCAGTATTTCCGAAGGCAAGAGCGATTTTTCCTGCAGTGTATTTTGCTGTCCAACTATAACCTAAGATGTCTTTCATGTCTTCTAATCGTTCAATCGCGTACGCAGCTATGTTTGCATCACACTTGGCGACCATCTCTTCTAAACCTAAACAACTTCCGCTTTCAACTTCCCTGTCAATATATTCCCTTGCAAGATGTTGGAGTCTTTCTGGATCAGTGTCTTTGGCATGTTCAATCTCGACTTGTAGAAGGTTTGAGAGGCTCATTCCTTGTAGGCGCTCCATCAAGGCATCTGCTACTTCTACTTTTCCCGGTTTATACAAGCTCATCAGGAACGTGACGTGATTTTCTGGTTCTAGTGCATCAAGTATATCACTTAACGATGCTAATGATTCAGGGTCGAATTCAATCATTTTACTTACTGTTAAGTGACATATCTTAATAATCATTTGTGATACTATTTGAGATAACAAAAGACAGTTTTATAAATGAGTGAATCCTTACAAGAGTATGGATACAGCAATCCTTCGGGAGATAGGGCTTACTCAATCAGAAATCAAAGTCTATCTTGCCCTTCTCAAACTAACAACAAGCACAGCGGGTTCCATCGTTGATGGGGCAGGGTTGCAGAATGCTGCAGTCCATCGCATCCTGCACGCACTCACTGAAAAAGGACTCATCACCTACAGTTATGAAGGAAAAGTGAAAGAATACCAAGCGATGTCGCCCGAACGCCTACTTGCGATGGTTGATGATCGACGCGCAAAACTTGCCAAGCTCATACCGCAGCTAGAAGCGAGCAGAGATGCAGAACGAGAACAACCAGTCTCGATAACCTTCAGAGGATTGCGCGGGATACGAGAATTATGGAACCTGCTCATTGAGCAACCAAAACAAGAACTGCTTTCCTATGGTGCACCAGGACGAGCACATACACTTCTTGGTGACTCTTTTTGGAAGTCCCACCATCTTAAGCGAACAGAAAGAAAGATTGCTTCACGACACATCTTTAATCGCTCGTTGAAATGGCGCGGAGAAGAAATGAAATCACTCCCTTCTGTTCAGGTACGTTACACCGAAAAAGAATTCGAAGGCCTCACGGAAACCGCCATTTGCGGAGACAAAGTAGGTATCATCATTTACCTTGAGAAACCTGTTGGCTTTCTCATCAACGAAGCACTTGTCGCAAGTACATACAAGAAATTCTTTGAACAACTCTGGACAGCATCGCAATAGTTTACATGACCTTCCTGCGCACATTGCCACACTCTTGGCATCGTAGGATACGAATGCCTTTCTTCACCCGAATCGTGCTGTTTGTGCCTTGGACAAGATAGGCGTCGCACGTGCGGCAATAGTGGTTCCAGAATTCAGGGATACGCAGCTGGACACGCATAGCTGTTCTCCGCGCTTGTTTTACCCTGCGCGTTGCCATCTTTGTGTTGCCAGCTACAAAAGAAGCTTTTGCCTCGTCGAACAGTCGCCTGACTTCTTGATGCGCTTGCTTCAACACAGCGGGCGGTCGCTTCTTGTATCCTCGCTTTTGCATACTCCCACAAACAAGCTCCGGGGTTTAAAGCTTTCGCTCGACAAAAAAAGAGTAAGATATATAAACTCCTGCCAGGGGTATCCTCTACAAAGAGGTGGGTGCTTGGGACAGAATAAGCTCAGCGTACGTATTGGCGGCCCTGCGGGTATGGGAATCATGCAAGCAGGCCTCATGTTCTCTAAAGCGTGTACGCGTATCGGTCTCCACATCTTTGATTACATTGAATATCCTTCTTTGATTCGCGGTGGACATAACACCTATCAAATCAGGGCGGAAGATGAAGAGGTACGCTCGCAATTGTACAGTGTCGATATCCTCATCGCGCTCGACGAAGCTACCATCGACATCCACAAAAACGAACTCAACGGCGAAAGCCTTGTTATCTACGACGGTAAAAC
>JAAOYD010000066.1 GCA_018221165.1 Candidatus Woesearchaeota archaeon
GCAACCACAAGCTTTCGCTTTGGAAATTGCTTGAGTTGGGCACGCTGGTTCGTGGGCGAAGCGTTCGCGAGGAAAATAAACTCTGAATCCTTATAGGACTCGGGAATAGTCGCGGGTTTCTCAGCGAGGACGTTGAGTTCGACAAAGGTTGTTTCCCGGTCATCCATGTTGTCCAGATACTTGCCGCCCCAGCGGAATGTCTTGCCGTCGCGGAGTTCTAAGCCTGCAAGATCGATACCGAAACCTTTGAGAATCTTTTTGTGTTCGTCAGGGAAATCCTTGCCAGCAACGCCGCTGATGCGCGTTTTTGTATAGAATGAAGCGGCTGCTGCGAAATAGGCACAGGAACCGCCCATGAGGTTCTCGCGCTTCTTGCCATTGGGCGTCTCTATAGTATCTATGCCAAAACTTCCCGTTGCGATGAGGCTCATACTTACAGGGCGCGATGAAGTGTATATAAAGATACTGGAGAAAATGTAAAAAAATGTTTGGGGAGAAGCTTACTTCTTCTTCTCGTCGTCCTCAGCCGGTTCTTCGGCTGCGGGTTCCTCTGCAGGCTCCTCAGCGGGTTCTTCCGCGGGTTCCTCTGCAGCCTCTTCGACAGCTTCCTCGTCGACCGGAGCAGCTTCTTCAGCTTCCTCGGCCGGCTCGTCCGCAACGTCCTCGGCAGCATCCTCAGCGGGTGCGTCCTCAGCCGGAGCGGCTTCTGCGGGTGCAGCGCCTGGAGCACGCACGTTGCGAGCCTGGCTACCACGGTCAGTTTCCGCAGCTTCGAATTCGACATCCACACCCTCATCGAGGTGGAGGTCCTGGGGAACTTGGGTGTGATGGACGAAGTAATCGCCGCCATCGTTACCCTCAACAAAACCATAACCCTTTTCCTGACTATACCATTTAACTTTTCCTTCCATGCTATCTCCTCTGGTTACAAGAACTCGGTGCTCTTGCTGTTTTTTTTTCTTTTTATCTCCGTGAACAACGATTCTCCGCTGTTCTCTAGGGGCTCAAAACTCGCTCTTTCTTTATAATAGCTTCGGTCTGGGTTTTTTCGTGCTTCACAAGCCTTAAAAGCCGCTGAAACACCCGAATTTGAGTGATAGGGGGAGAAGTCATTATTTGTAACTATTATACAATAGTAAAATATCCAATAGCTTTATAAATGACGCTCATCTACCGCTTTTCAACATGAATGGTCGGGGGCTCATCATGAAACGCATCTCACTCCTTATTTTTACTATCATTCTCCTTACAATCAGTTCTACCATAGCACTCGCCGAAGATTGCGGCGGGCATGGTGAACCAAGCTGCGACGGCGAATGCTACACCTACTTAGGCTATCAACTCCAAGAATGCGATCTCGACGGCGGTACTTGCTGGTTCTGCTGCGGCGACGGCAGTTCAAACGACGAATGTGGCGTCAATTGGAATGGTGGTTCATGCGAGAATAATCCTTCAAGTGACTATTATGACGTTGACTGCGATCCTTGCGGTATCTATAGTGAGGCGTGGTGTGAGGACCCTGAATTCGATTGTAATCCTTGGCTCGACGCGCTCCGCGAAGACAGCTGGCTTAGTCCGGCTCCGAGTCCCTATGATGCCTGTTGCAATGACGCGACTGATTGCGTGACGCACGGTGGTGGTGGCGTCCAGTGTAATAATGACGGCTACTACTTCCACATGACTCCTGGTGAGAGCAGCCTGTGTTCAAACACGGTTGTCTGGGCCTGTACTGGTTATTTCACTCCTGGCGTCAACGAGGCGCAAGTTGGTGACGTCAAATCTGGCGTGTGCTGCAGTGGTCCACTCGATGACATGTGGTCTAGCTCGAACAACTGGGACAGTACACCTTCAAGCGAAGACACCTGGCACCTCTCCGACAGTTGCGCCGACGGCGGCGACAACGACTGTGATGGTCTTGTCGACTGTGCGGATTCTGACTGCGCGGGCGTGAACGGCTGCCCCCCTGCTGGTTGTACAGACAACGATGGGGATGGCTACTACGGACAATCTGGTTGTGGTACACAGGTTGATTGCAACGATAACAATCCTAATATTCACCCTGGCGCTACTGAAGTCTGCAATGGTGTGGATGATAACTGCAACGGCTATGTTGATGAAGGTTTTACGGCTGAGCAATGTCCGAATGTTTGTCAAGCTCAAGGTCATGTCTGGACAGGAAACGGCGGCATCCTAAACTGCTGCGGTAACCACCCTCTTGAAGACGACCCTTACCAATCCTATGAAACACTTTGCGACGGTCACGACAACGACTGTGACGGCACCATCGATGAAGGCTGCCCGGGCTGCACCGACAACGACGGCGACGGCTATGCTGTCGAAGGCGGTGTGTGCGGCGAGGTAGACTGCAACGATAACAATCCTAATATTCACCCAGGTGCGACCGAAGTGTGCAACGGTGTGGATGATAATTGTAACGGACAAATCGATGAAGGTTTTGGTCCTGATCAATGTGAACCTGTTTGTGTAGACCGCGGACACAACTGGACTGGCAACGGTGGTCAGCTCAATTGTTGCGGTGACGATGCTCTTGAAGATGATCCTTATGAAGTTGTAGAGACGCTCTGCGACGGTCATGATAATGATTGTGATGGTACAATCGACGAAGGCTGCGGTGGCAACCAAACTTGCTTTGACACTGATGGTGGTATTAACTATCCTGTTTTTGGTGTTGTGACTATCGCGATTCCTAATCCTCCCTCGTCAAGTATCCATGCAGACTTTTGCATTGATGACATGACACTCACTGAATACTACTGTAACGGTGTCGACCTCGGCACGGACATTGCTAACTGTGCTGGTGGTTGCGTCAATGGTAGTTGCGTTCCGCCTCCTGATTGCATCGACGCTGATGGCGACGGTTACAATGTTACGGGTATTGGTTCAGACCCAGTCGATTGCGGTCCTGAAGACTGCGACGACACGAACCCTGACGTCAACCCTGGCGAGCAAGAGAACTGCGTCAATGGTATTGATGACGACTGCGATGGCTTGATTGACGGCGACGATCCTGACTGCTGGACCTGCGACGATGATGATGACTGCGACCCGCTTTGGTGTCCCAGCCTCAACGAGACAATCAATGGCACGTGCAACAACGTGACGCACACCTGCGACTACACTGAACCACCCTTCGGCTGCATTACAGAATGTAGCGACGACGTGGACAACGATGACGATGACCTTATTGACTTCGATGGTGCGGGCCAAACCCTGTCTGATCCTGGCTGTACCGGTTTCGAGGATGATGACGAGTACAACGAATGTATTAACGACACTGATTGCGAAGACATCTGCCCGCCCGGCACGAACAGCAGTGGCTGGCCCTGGTACGGCGAATGCAACGGTGGTTGGTGCGAGTATAACATTAGTGACTGTGACGAATGTCACCCCTATTACTTTTATCACGATTACGACAACGACGGCCTTATGGACGGCGTTGACATCAGTATTCTCACGAGTGTCGTCTTCGGCGCTTCTTGCCCACCTGGCACAATCTGCGATGTGAACGACGACGGCATCGTAAACGCAGGCGATGTCATCAGACTTACTGAAATTATTGCTGGATTCTACGCTAACGGAGAAATCTGCACAGATGGTATCGATAACGACTGTGACGGCTTCATTGACATGGAAGACCCTGACTGCCAAGTCGCGAGTTGCGACGATACAGATGGTGGCATTGTCTACGACGTGCGAGGCACTGTTACTGCGTGCAATGGACCATATTGCGAATTCGATACTGATTACTGCATTGACCTCCGAACGCTTAATGAATACTACTGTGATGGTAACTCCACTGCGAACGTGACCTATACTTGTCCGTACATTTGCTTCGAAGGTGCATGCGTGCCTCCGGGTCCGACAGAGTTCTGCGGTGACGGTATTATCCAAGCCGGAGAGACCTGCGACGAAGGCGGCGAGCTCAGCTTCACCGACATTGTTCCGAGTCCGGTTCCGATGGAACGCCAAAGTACCTATCGCTACGATGGCGAAGTCATTATCAGTGGCGATCAATGGGACTTCCATGTTGAATTGGGAGCCGACCGTATCTTAACAATCACTAATGAATCAGACCCGGCCACCTACGTAGTGGCTCTTACAGCACTTCCGGACGGCCGTACCTACACCGGTATGTTTGTCTACCATGGCGTGCCCAGCCTTGTTCAATTCGTTGTGGAAGTCTGGGGTCCAATTGGTGACTGCAGTGCTTTTGACGATTATACTGGTGGTAACCTCAGCTGCGACAGCACCTGCCACTTCAATACTGATGAATGTACTGGCGGTAATGAAACAGGTTACTGTGGTGACAGCATTATTAATACTGGCGAGACCTGTGACGGAAGTGAATGGGGTCCGATTAATGGCTGCCCTGACTTCGACAGCTTCACTGGTGGTGGCCTGAGCTGTGATGATACTTGTCACTTCAACACGACTGATTGCACCCAGGACCCGACCTGTCCTTCTCTTATCTATGGTATTGTCTTCAATGACTCGAATATGAACGGCGTTCAGGATGCGGGCGAGACTGGACTGTCCGGTGCTGTTATCACACTTGATGGGAGCTTGAGCATGACCACCAACGCGACTGGCAACTATTCCTTCTGCGTCGACCAAGCAGGAGTCCACCAAGTGAACGAGACCGATCCGGTTGGTTATTTCAGTACGACACCAAATACAGTCAATGTGTTTGTCACGCTCGGTACCGACTACCAAGTCGATTTCGGCGATGTACTTTCCACTTCTGTTCAGGGTATTATCTATGGGACTGTCTTCAATGACTCGAACGCGAATGGCGTCCAGGATGTGGGAGAAATCGGCATCCCTGGAGTTACGATTACACTTGATGGGCTCGACACGACGCTCACCAATGTCCTTGGTACCTTTGCCTTCAACGTGACGATTGCGGGCATACACACTGTGGTCGAGACGAACCTACCTGGTTATGTGAGTACTACACCCGACACAGTCATTGTTAATGTCATTCTTGCTAATGCCTACCAAGTCGACTTCGGTGACTGGATACCGTTTGGTCCTTACTGTGGCGATGGTACTATCCAGCCTGGCGAACAATGCGACGGTACCGAATGGGGTCCAATCGATAACTGCACGAGTTTTGATAATTATACTGGTGGCACACTCACGTGTGATCCGCTTACCTGCCTGTTCAACGTCAGCCAGTGTACTGGTGGCAACGAGACGGGCTACTGTGGCGACGACGTCATTAACAACTGGGAGCAATGTGACGGAACCAACTGGGGTCCGATTACTTCCTGTACTGACTTCGACAACTTCATCGGTGGTAATCTGAGCTGCACTAACACGTGTTACTTTAACACCAGTTGGTGTATTTCACCTCCTCAGAGTTGTGGGAATGGAGTTATCTCACCGGGAGAGCAATGTGACTTCATCAACGGCTCTGCTATTTACGGCAACCTTAACTGTACGGCCTTTGACAACTTCACCGGCGGTGACCTGCAGTGTGACGCAGTGACCTGTCAAGTTAATGTCAGCCAGTGTACTGGTGGCAACCCAGGAACCTGCGGCGACGGCCAAGTTAACATTGGCGAGCAATGCGACGGCACGAACTTCAGTAGCCTCACCTGCTTCGACTTCGATTCCTTCATTGGTGGTGACCTCACCTGTATGTCTAACTGTATGGCGAACACCAGCCAATGTATCTCACCTAGCAGCTGCGTCGATAAAGACGGCGACAACTATAGCATCAACGGCGGTCCTTGTGGCCCCATTGACTGTGACGATAACAACTCTGCTGTCAACCCTGGCATGGCCGAGAACTGTACCAACGGTATTGACGACGACTGCGATGGCTTGATTGACGGCGCAGACCCTGATTGTCAGACTCAAGTCTGCGGCGACGGAATTATCCAGCCTGGCGAAGAATGTGACGGTTTCAATTGGGGCCAGATTACTAACTGTTCAGCGTTTGATTCCTACACTGCTGGTAATCTTACTTGTGATTCAGTGACTTGCTTATTCAATGTCAGCGAATGTACTGGCGGCAATGAGACGGGCTTCTGTGGTGACGGCGTTATCAACAACTGGGAACAATGTGACGGTAACCCTGGCGACCCTACGTGGGACTGGAACCCAATCAATTCCTGTACTGACTTTGATAGCTTCGTGAACGGCACGCTTAGCTGCCGAAATGATTGCATCTTCAACACCACACTCTGTGAGCTTCCTCCGGGACCTTACTGTGGTAACGGCGCGATTGAACCTGGCGAACAATGCGATGGCCTGAACTGGGGCCCGATTGACAACTGCACAGCGTTCGATAACTTTACTGGCGGCAACCTCAGCTGCGACATGACTACGTGCTTGTTCGACACGAATGAATGTAAAGGCAACGAAACCGGTAGTTGTGGCGACGGCGTGATTAATGTCGGCGAACAGTGTGACGGCAGTGCATGGGGCAACATCTCGAACTGTACAAGCTTCGATAGCTTTGAGAGTGGCGCACTTACCTGTACTGATTCCTGCTACTTCAACACGAGTGACTGCAGCATCAATCCTCCAGCGTACTGCGGAGACGGTGTTGCCAACCAACCAAGCGAAGAATGCGACGCTCCTGACTTCCGCTTCTTGACCTGTTTGAACTACGGCTTCAATAGCGGCTCCTTGAGCTGCTCCGGAACCTGTATCATCAACGCAGCTGGCTGCTATAACAGCGGTGGCGGTGGTGGCGGAGGCGGTGGTGGCGGCTACGGCGGCGGCAGCGGTGGTGGCGGTTACTTCCTCGGCGCTGGTGGCGGTGGCAGTATGATTTGCGACGCTGACGGCGATGGCTACACCCTCTACAAGGAGGAGTGCATCGGTACCGGCCTCGGTACGGACTGTGACGATCACAACAAGAATGTCAACCCTGGCGTGGATGAGATCTGCGGCAACGGCATTGATGACAACTGCAACGGTGAAATCGACGAAGGTTGCATCGTGAAGAGCCCGCTCAGCTACAACAGCCAGATTAGAGTTCCCATCCTCAGTATCATCGCCTACGACGTCACGGTTGCCAACCTGGGCACCTATGACTTGCAAGGCACTAAGGTAGAACTTGACCTCCCGAGTAACTGGGAATACGGCGGTGTTGCTGAATTCGGTACGCTCAAGAAGGGCACGAGTAAGCACGCTCGCTTCCGAGTGCTCGTCAGCGAGGATGTGAAACCCACTCAAGAAATCAGTATCGTGTTCAGCGACAAGAATGGCGTCATCGAACGCGGTACAACCGTTGTTCGTGTGGAGATTCCACCCTTCGCGGTGCGTATCAAGCCCAGCCTGGACAATTATGAGGAACAGGCAGACGCAGAAGTGTTCGTGCTCCTGAACAACAAAGAAGGCAAGGCGTTTGAAGAACTCGAAGTCGAGCTGAACATCAACCAGGAGAAGATGACGGATTATGTCCAATACCTTGGTGTGTTCGCGCTCGAACCCTACGAACGCTTCAGGTATCGATATACCTACCCTGTCAAGCACCTGGAATCACCGGCAATTGCTGTTGGTTACTTGAACCAGGATGGCAAGCTCGTTGCGACCAGTGACGATACGCTTACCTCTGTCTATCATCCGACGCGCTTCGATAAAGATGCGCGCACACTACAACAAATAAAAATCAACTAGGAGGTGTCAACTATGTATGTATTTAGCATTAACTTGCCCGTCGCGGAGATTCTCTTCGTTGTTGTCCTCCTCTTCATCGTCGCGCTGGCATTCATTATCGCTCAGCTCGGCAAAATGGCCCGGCATATCCGTGTGCTCGATGAGACCACGCTGGAAATCCGACGCTACGAAGAGGCTGAAGAAGTCACGCTTCGTGCAGTAGAAGTAGATGCGACAACCCTCAGTCCAACTGAGCAGCGACGCGTCAGAGGCCTTTACGGTACGACCAACAAGCTCGAAGCAGTTGCTATGCGACGCATGCTCAACGGCTCAACTCAGGTCCAGGTGAAGAACAGCTTCATCAAGGCCGGTGTCCGAGAGCATGTAGCCACACGTGTTGTGAACAACGCGAGCTACTGGCTTGACCGCTACAGCATGCTGGATAGCCAGCAGGCGACAGCTGTTGAGAAGGGCGTGAAAGCAGCCGTGAAGCGCTAAAAACCTTTTTTTTGATTATCAAACCTTTTCTTAACACAATTTTTTTAAACATCACAAGATTTCTCTACAGTATAGGGGTAATATGAATATCGTTCGGTTGAATGATACTGGTGTTTGTGAGTTCAGGTGTAGTTGTGTGAAACTCATTTCACCGAAAACTTTTAAAACAGATTATCTCCTCTGAGTCACTGGGGAGGTAAAGTAAAATAATCATTCCTTGGATGGAATGGGGTGAAAACATGAAGTTTAGTTTGATTATGATGATAGTAGCAGTCGTCGCACTTGTGGCGTGTACTGCACCGACAGATTCCGGTTCTGAGAACCTTGTGCCGTCTGACGAGTATGTCAGCATCAGTAAGGCGAAAGATATCGCGAAGGTATGGGTTGCCGAGCAGCCTGAATACGAAGGCTACCGCTACACTGGCTACGGTTCTACTGGTCCAGACAAGAAGAGTCCGGCTGGCTTCACAGATGTTGCTGAGAAAGCATGGGAAGTCCGCTTCAATAACGCCAAGACGCAGCGAAGCCTCTTTGTCTACGTCTCCACTAATACTGGTGACGTCTTCGACACGCGTGAGATGGACTCGCGTGACTTCGGTTGGGGTCAAGAGAACCTCGTCCCGACTGGAGAGACACCGACCGTGACGCAGGAACAGGCTCAAGCCATTGCAGACGACTACAGCGAGGGTACCTACGAAGGTAGTCGCCTCGTGCACGCAGTCCCTGATGGCGCTCAAGCCCGCGGTTTGGCTCAGCTTGCATGGGAAGTCCGCTATGTGCGCAACGACGGCAAGTATGCTGATCTGATTTATGTCTCAGCTGTGAGCGGAGAAGTCCTTCGAACGCACTTTGTTCCGGTCAAGACCATTGGCGGCGACAACGCTGAGAACTTGCTCCCTGGCGAGGTCGCCGACGAGTATGGTGTGCCTGATGCAAGCGTCACGCTTGTGCATGCGAAGCCTATCTCCGAGACTGGTAAGGAAAGCCCGGCTGAGTTGGCGTACGAGGTCAGAATTGAGCGCCCGGACGATGGCAAGATGGACTTGATCTACATCTCAGTCGAGACCGGCGAAGTCATCCGCAGTACGACCAAGCGCCTCGGAAGCTACAACTAAGCTTCCACGCAAACCTTTTTTACCCTTTTTCTTTTTCATTCTTCACGTTTTACACAACCTTTTTAAGTGGTTCTTGTTTTCTCTACCTATAAGGGGTAATATGAATATCATTCCTTAACGGAATGGGGTGAAACCATGAAGTACACCATTGCATTTATGGCGTTGGCGCTTATCGCGCTCGCGGCATGTACAGCTCCGCAGGGCGGCAACGAGAATCTTATGCCGACTGGAGAGACACCGACAGTTGATGAAGAACAGGCAGTCGAGATTGCCAGTGGCGCCAGTGAAGGTACCTTTGTTGGTGCTCGCCTCGTGCACGCACGACCTGATGGCATCCAAGCTCGTGGCTTTGCCCAGCTTGCGTGGGAAGTCCGCTTCACGCGTGAGAACTCTGCGTTCAGTGACTTGATTTACGTTTCAGCAGTGAGCGGCGAGATTCTCCGCACATCGCAGATTGAGACTCGCAACATGTGGGACAGCGACGCCGAGAACCTCATCCCTGAGGATGAAGCAGTGGCCCAGATTGAAGCTGAGTACGGCGTCGAGTCGACCAGCGTCAAGATAGTCCACGCCAAGCCGCGCAACTCGAACCTGAAGGAAGGCCTGCCTGTGCTCGCCTACGAGATTCAGCTCACGCGAGGCAACTGGGTCGACCTCATCTATGTTGACGTCGAAACCGGCGAAGTGATCCGTACGGACATCCAGTCCGCGACGCGCATCATCAACTAGAGTTGTTCTGAAACCTTTTTTCTCACTTCTTTTCATTTTTCTCTGCGTCAAGCTAAAAGCATATAAAACCCGCTTCATTCCTACCACTATGCGTTGGGGGATATGTATCATAGCGGTTCTTGCATTGCTCCTGTTCTCAGCCTGCGCTCAGCAAACAGGCCCAAAATACCGCGGCACTGACTTTGATTTGGTCATCTACGAGCCAAGCGAAGAGTTCCAGGATCACATTGACATGCTCCAAGCTTCTAATTTCATTGATGTTGTTGAATTTATTGATGAATCCTTCGCAGAATCACCAGGAATTGTCGTTCGCTTTCAGACGTGTGGTGCCGTGAACGCGCAATGGCGACCGAGTTCCTACGAAGTAGCTATCTGCTACGAGCTTTTGGACTACCTTGACAACAACGAAGCAGAACTCAATATGGAGGACGCGCCAGAAGATTTTGACAAGGAAGCAGCAGTCACATTTTTCTATCTCCACGAAGTGGCGCACGCACTCATCGATGTCTATGACTTGCCTGTTACTGGACGCGAAGAAGATGTTGCCGACCAGTTTGCAGTCATCCTTCTTGCTAATCATGAAGCAGATGATGCGCTCGTTGCAAGCGCGATGTTCTTCTACGATCGCATGGAGACTGTGGAGAACTTCCCTATCTGGAGCAAGCATCCTCTAGATGAGCAGCGTCTTTACAATCTTCTCTGCTGGGCCTACGGCCAGAACCCTGACCGGTACCAAGATGTGGTTACTAATGGACACCTGCCGCAGAGCCGCGCAGACAGGTGCGGCCAGGAATCAGCCCAAGCCGCACGTTCATGGGGTAGATTACTTGTAGAATTCTTAAACGAAGAGAAGGCTGCAGAAATCCGCAAGAAGATTTAGTTCTTCATCACTTTACAATACACGCATTCATCCTTGCTGGTCGTCGGGAAACCGCAGCTTGGGCAGTCATGGAGCTGACCAGCAGCTTCACCTTCTTCCACTTCTTTATGGGGTTCCTGGAGCTTGATGACTGATTTCAGAAGACTTTTCTTATCATCTTTGGAGAACCAGGCGTGCTTTAGTTTGAACTTGATTTGCGGATTGTCATGGCTGAAGGGGCATTCGTCAACATCATGAGGGATACCTTTGAGGAGACAGTAGAGACGGTTCTCCTTCTCGGTGAGGTAGTACAAAGGTTTGACTCTGCCTGCGAGTTTGTTCTTTGGTTTTGGCGGGAGAATCTTTTGTTGGCGTCTCAGCTGGTCAACATTTCTGTGAATCAAGTTGTGCATCGCGACGAAGAACTCGTCGTCCAGGTTATGGCCTGTGGCGAGATAGTCATAGCCGTTATCGACAGCGGCTTTATTCAGTAGATAACGTTTGATGACGCCACACTGGCTGCAAGGTTTCATCTTCTCGCCGGCGAAAGCAGGAATCTGTTTTGCATGGTCTTTCAAGTCCTCGATAATTAATGGGAGGTTGTACTTTTTAGCTAATTCCTTGCCGACTTCTAATCCTTTCTCAGAATAATCAGGAATTTGGAGGTTGATGGTGAAGAGCCCGAGCTCTAATCCGTATTCATCCTTAATCTTGTTCAAGACGTCGACCAACGCACTGCTGTCCTTGCCGCCGCTGATACCGATGAGAATCTTCACGTTCCGGGCATGCGTGCTCTGGAAGTACTTCCCGACCTTCTTCTCATAATAGGCCAGGAAGTGCTCCTCGCAGAAGCGTAACGGAGCGTAAATAGCTTTCTTTCTACAGAGTTTGCAACGCATGGCTGCCGAGAATCAGCGTGCCTTTTTATGTTTGGCCTTCTTGATGTGCTCTTTGAGCATGGCGACGAAGGCATCAGGGTTTGTTGGTGTGAAAGCGAGATTCGATTTTCCCTTTTGGTGGATAAGGACGCATGGCTGGTAACGGGTGGTAACCCACCAGGTGCCTTTGAACCAGTGCATACCCAGGCCGACATACCACGGGTACTTCTCTAGAATCTCTATCTTCTCTACATCCTTGTATTCTATTCGTGAACGCAAGGGCCAGAGCCAGGCAGTCACCGCTTCCTCATCCAGCTCGTAACGCATGTTTGAGAATGACAAGGCTCCCCAGGTCATCAAGGGCGCGGCGATGAAGAATGCCAACCAGCCTTCGTTCTGGTTCCAGGCCAGATTGGCGAAGATGAGGACAAAGGCAAGTGCCAAGAGATTGAATGCTGTGACAAGAAGCGGGTAGTGCGGCGCTTTCTCGGAATAGATGATTTCCATAGTATCACTCATATCTGAGAGCCTCCACTGGCTGCGCCTTGCTCGCTTGATAGGCAGGAGCGAGGCCGCTCAGGGTGCCGACGATGAAACTGAATGCGAGGGCGGCGGCGATGAGTTCCCAGCTCCACCAAGCACGCAGATAGGGCGTGCCGAGGACAAGGGTGTTGCCAATCTCGACGGTCTTGCTGATACCGAGGCCTATGGCTACACCGATGATGCCGCCGACAAGCCCGAGCATACCGCTTTCGATAAGGAAGATGAAGAGGATGTCGCCATTGCGAGCGCCGATAGCCTTCATGATGCCAATCTCGTTGGTACGCTCCACCACAGCAGTGTACATGGTGTTCATGATGCCGATGCCCCCGATGATGAGGGAGATGCTGGCGATGCCGACGATGACCACATTCACGATGAGGAGTATCTCGTTGAAGCTCGCGATGAGCTCTTCCGCCGTTTGGATGGTGAAGTCCTCATCGCCCTCGTCCAGGCCGCGGTCGCTCCGTAGGTCCTTCTTGACGCCTTCCGCGACTGCGGTCATGTCTGCGCCTTCTTTGACACGGACAATCATCTGCATGTAGTTGTCCTCGAGCCGCTTGTCGAAGATGCGTTCATAGGCTTCTGAAGTAATATACACTGTCTGGTCATCCCCTGAGTTGCCCACCTTGTCCTGGAAACCGACAACTTCGAACGAATGTCCGTTGATTACGATGTTGTCGTAGAGCTTGACCGACTTGCTGAACACCTTGTCCTCGCGCGTGTAATCGTAGGTGAGGTAGGCCTTGGAATTATCACCATCCTCGATAAGACGACCGTCCATGAGATAGGTCTCACCCCACACTTCCTTGAAGAGCTTCTCCCCGCCCTCGTCCAATGTCATGGCCATGACAATCACGTACGCCTCGTCGTCCTTGAATTCAATCTTCGCGCTTTGGAAGCCAAAAGCGAGACTGTCTTCCACACCGGAAGCGCGGTCGATGATGCGGCGATCCCGTTCGGTCAAGTTGGCAGCGGTCGATGCCGCGCCAATGAGACTGGTGCCAGGTGTAACAAAGATTTTATCCGTACCAAGGGTAGCCATCTGTTCATCGACTGCGACGCCGAGACCTTGACCGAGGCTGACAATTGCGACGACTGCGGTGATGCCGATGAAGATGCCAATCATGGTGAGATAGGCGCGCATCTTACGATGACGCAGATTCTCGAACGCTATCTTGACGTAGTCCTTCATCATTGGCGCAACGCCTCCACAGGTGGCAACTTGCTCGCTTGCATGGCTGGATAGGTGCCTGCCAGAGAGCCAACGCCGAAGCTGAACGCGAGGCTGCCCAGGATGAGGTACCAAGGGAATGAGGCTTGGATGAGTGTTGTTCCAAGTGCGATGGTTGCGATAATCTCGACGGTCTTGCTGAAAGCTATACCGAGGAGGATACCGATAGTGCCGCCGATGAGACCGAGGACGCCTGCCTCGACGAGGAAGATGCCGAGCACATCGCTATTCCGGGCGCCGATGGCTTTCAGGATGCCAATTTCTTTTCGACGTTCTAAGACAGAAGTATACATAGTATTCATGATGCCGATGCCGCCAACGAGGAGCGAGATGCCTGCAATGCCGACGAGGACTGCGGTGACCACATTGAGAATGGTGCTGACTGAATCCAGGAGATCTTCAGGGCTCTCCACCTCAAAGTCTTCCTTACCTTCTTTCAAATTGCGATGCTGGCGTAGGTCCTTCTCAATGTTCTCTACAACCAGTGCCATGTCGATACCTGGAGTGACTTGGGCGACGATGAGTCCGCTCTTTTTTGGCAGGTCCAAGAGTTCGCGTACAGGGTCCTCGTTCATGACGAATGCCATATCCACCATTGGGTTACCGGTCTTCTTGTACATTCCCACGACCTCTACTGCCTGGCCGTCTATTTTCACTTTGTCACCTACTTGCAATCCCTTGTTGTCGAACTTGGGTTCGAGATAGTCCTCGCTCATGATGACTTTCCACTGGTCGCTCTGTTTGAGCGGTCGGCCAGCAATCATGTCGCTTGGGTCGACGTTCGCGACTTCAATCACCATTTCTCGTTCCTTGGACTCTTGGGGAAGTGTCGCGACAAAAATGAATTTTTCTTTCTCGTTGAACTCGACGCGTATGGGTTCAACCAGCCTTGATGCCGCGATTTTCACACCTCTGGAACGCTTGACGACCTCGAGATCGCTGTCCATCAGCATAAGGTCCGTGTTGCTGCCAGGTGGACCGAAGCTCGGGCCTTTTGTTTGAATGGTGAGCTTGTCAGCTCCTAGCTGAAAGAATTGTTCCTCGATAGCATTCTGCATGCCCTGGCCGAGAGAGATGAGGCTGACCACTGCGGCTATCCCTATGAATATACCGATCATGGTGAGCCAGGACCTGAGCTTTCTCCTGCTCAGGCTCCTGATGGCCATGTTAAGGAAATCTTTAAACATGTTTGCAGCCTATTTCCTCGACTTCTTGGCGTTCTTTCGTTTGCGCCACCACCAGAATGCTCCGCCGATAACGACGACGATGACAATCCACATCCACGTGCTCGAGCCATGTTTCCCGTTCCCGTTTGTGGCGTCGAGTTCGAGCTCAATGACCTCCTCATAGGGAGTGTTCAAGGCGTCGCGGTAGGCAATCCTGATCGGCAGCGTCGTGGGGCTCTTGCTGATCTTCAGGGCGATGTCTGCGCTCTCGTAGTCATCCTCGTCGATGTTGCCGACATAGATGAGCGAGCTCTCACTCAGTACCTCGACGTCGTCGTTCTCAATGACTTCCATCTCGAGAAGCTTGATCTCGCTAAGGCCCTTGTTCACGAACTTGACGACGACAGTGCCGCTCATGGTGTCCTTACTGAGTCCATTCTGTTCGATGTAGACCAGGAGTTCCGGTTCGCTTCCTATTTGGATGCCGATGGTCTCCTCCTGCACCTTCTCGTTGCCCTGTTCGTCCTCGTAGGTGAGGGTTATCGGAATGCGATAAGTGCCGGATTCCGCGTCAGGATAGGCGACCACGCCGAAGGGGACGACACCTTTCTTGTTGCCGCTCCTCGTCGCGATGGTAATCGAGTCGCTGCCGCCAGAGGGGGCAAGGCTCACTGCGCTGAGGTCGAGCTTGACCTCGAGGTTGCGCAGCAGTGTCGTGCCGACGTTCTCGAGCTCGATATTAATTATGGCTTCACTGCCGGGCGTAATGACTTTAGGCACGGTCTCAACGCTGACAATACTCAACGCGCTGCCCTTTCCTTGGATGGTAATTGGCAGCTCCCGCTCGAGGACGTTTGTGGTGTCCCGCTCGATGATACGGATGCTAAGGTAGTTGGTACCCTCATTCGCGTTCTTGTCGATTCTGACACGGGTCTTCATGAGGAAGTTCTCCTGCGCTGGGATGGCGGTGAAGACCTTCTCGCGGTCCTCCTCATTCTCTAACGAGAAGGGATAGCTGTCCAGCATCTTTACAGATCCTGGACGTGATTGGCTGCCACCAACATTTTCGACCTGTATCCAAACATCAATCGTGTCGCCAGGCTGCGCAGGGATTGGTTGGTAATAAAGCAGGTTTGCCTCGAGGCTGGGGCCTGAAGTGACCAATGCGGCGCTCGCTGCCTGCATGAGGGTGAGAGTCATGACCATAACCATAATGATTCCGAGTGTTTGTTTCATATTGTTCGCCTCCTTAGAGCTTCTTTACTATTTGACCGTCCTTGAGATATTCTCGTCTATCAGCGTGCTTTGCCACGTTGGCGTCGTGGGTTACCATGACAATGGTAGTGCCCTTTTCCTTGTGGAGTTTCTTCAGGAAATCGATGACGCTCCCGCCGCTCTTGCTATCGAGGTTGCCTGTGGGTTCGTCGGCGAGGATGACTTGTGGACTGACTGCAAGTGCTCTTGCGATGGCGACCCTTTGTTGCTGACCGCCGCTGAGTTCATTGGGGCGGTGGTCCATACGGTCGTGCAGATCGACGAGGCGAAGCAGTCTTTCCGCTTGCTCGTGGCGCTTGTTCTCTGGATAGCCCTGGAAGACCATAGGGAGCATGATGTTCTCCTTGGCTGTGAGCGTGTTGATGAGGTTGAACTTCTGGAAGATGAAGCCGATGCGCTGGCCCCTGATTTGGGCGAGGTCGCTTTCCGCCAACGAGGCGATGTCTGTGCCGTCGAGGGAGATGGAGCCTTTTGATGGGATGTCGAGGCAACCAATCATGTTCATCGCGGTGGACTTGCCGCTTCCTGATGGTCCCATGATGCTGAGGAATTCCCCTTCAGCGACTTCAAGATTCAGGCCACGCAGAGCGTGCACTTTGTTCTCGCCCATGGTGTAGGTCTTCCACACGTCCTTGAGCTTGATAATGACCTTGTTCTTCTTCATTGTTTCTTCACCGCCAGCTTCTTAATCTTCGCTGTAGCTTCATTCATAATCTTGTTGATATCTTTGGCATGCTTCTTAATCGTGCCTTGTTTGTACAGTTCCCAGAACACCATTTTCATTTCTGTAGTGCTCTTCATGACTTCTTTGAACGGCATCTCCCCTTTCTGGGCTGCACTGAAGAAGAGGTCCATGAGCTCGTCATGACGCTCATCGGTGAAACCGAGCATGTGGGTCATGAGCTTCATCTTGTCCCGCATCTGCATGAGCATGTCTGCGTGCATTTTGTGAAAATTGTGCACTTCTTCCTTTCCCTTGTCAGTGAGGTGGTAGACCTTCTTATTGCCTTTTTCTTCTACTTCAACGAGGCCTTCCTCTTTCAGATGCTCCAGAAGCGGGTACATAGAACCGTAGCTGGGCTTCCAGCCGGTGCATTCATTGATGTCCTTGATGAGCCCGTAGCCCGCTCGTGGTTTCATAGATAAGTGCTTGAGAACAAGTATTCGCAGTTTCTGGTTCATCGCTGGAGCCATGTCGTCGCCTTTGGTCTTCGGTGATGGCAAAGGGGTGAGTGGGGGGTGTGGCTCCCGGGCGGGAGCCACGTGGGGGGATGCGTTATTACTATACGCGAACGTGTAGTCTCGGTTCCGATATATCGTCAGAGATGCATCGAAACCGATATATCGGTGGCGATACTTATATTTAAAGTTTTCGATTACACAGAACTATTATATAGGGTGTGGGGAGTTTTTTTGGGCTGTGAGTACACTTATTGACACGCGAATAGCTCGTTTCAAGAAATCGCCAGAGAAGTCGCTGTTACTGCTTAGTCTGCCGGTTATCGTAGGCATGCTTCTCCACATAGTCTATAATATTACTGATACTGCGTTTGTTGGCCGAATCGGCGTGGACGCTTTGGCTGCCCTAACTTTCAGCTTTCCCATCTTCTTCGTTGCCATCGCCCTCTCCGGGCTGATAGGAACTGGCGCGACTGCACTGATTGCGCAACGTCTCGGGGCGCGTCAGAAAAAAGAGGCTAGTCGGATAGCGACCCAGGCACTCGTGCTTAGCATCGCGTTGTCTGTGCTGTTTACTGTCGTGGCGTTCTTCTTCCTCGGGTCGTTACTCACACTTATGGGTGCGACGCCCTCAGTGGCTGCGCTGAGCTTCGGCTACCTCCTACCAATACTGCTTGCTAGTCCCTTCCTCTTCCTCTCAGCGGGCTTTGCAGCGGTGCTGAATGGCGAGGGGAACACAACAATGCCTGCAATCGTGCGCGGAGTGAGCGTCTTCCTCAACCTTGGGATGGATTACCTATTTATCTTTGTCTTCGGCTGGGGCATTTTTGGTGCTGGGCTGGCGACTGCGCTAGCGATAGTGTTCGAGGTAATCGCATTCGCATATTACATCTTCATCAGGAAGGGCAACCAGATCACGTTGTTCAGAAAATGGCAGTATGATACTAGTGTGACTAAGGACATCCTCAAGATTGGTGTGCCGACGAGCGCAGCCCATTTTCTCATGGCGTTCAGCTGGTTCTTCTTCAACGGTCTCTTCGCGCGCTTTGGCACTGAGACTGTAGCTGCGTATGGTTTGGTGGGGCGAACGGATTCTATAGCGTTCATGCCGCTCTTTGGTCTGACAATAGGGTTGGTGACGCTCGTGGGTATGTTCTACGGCGCGAAAGAGTATAAGCTGATTGTTCGGGTCATCAAGGCTGCGGTCTGGTATGGACTGCTCTATGCTGTACCGCTCGGACTCTTGTTCTGGGTGTTCCCGACGCTGGTGCTCCGCGTACTGACGAACGATGCGACAGTGATTAGTATTGCTGCGTCATTGTTGCAGGTGTCTGTATTCACTTACCCTTTGATGGCGGTGGGCTTTATGCTCGGTCGGGCGATGGTTGGATTGGGTGATGGGATACCTGCGCTCGTGATTACGTCCATTCGACTCCTGTTGGTGGCTGTTCCTTTAGGATGGTTGTTCATGTCGCTGGGCTACGGGCCAAGCAGCCTCATCCTCGCGATGGTCGCCGCCGGCGTCGTCGCTGCGATACTGGCCGTGCTCTGGGTGCGGGCGAAGCTGCAAAAAATCAAGTTGGAATGCACTTCAACATAAGCTTCATAAATGGTTCTTATTGTATGTAATTAATGAACAGGGCACACCTCAATTATTGGGTGGACTTCGCCCTGCTGTTGTCCTTTCTCACTGTTGGGCTGACCGGGCTGGTGAAGTTCTTCTTCTTCCTCAACGGGAACACGCTTGGGTTGCCGGTGCGGACGTTCAACACAGTGCATGACTACGCCGGCGTCACAATGGTGGTACTTGTCGGC
>JAAOYD010000005.1 GCA_018221165.1 Candidatus Woesearchaeota archaeon
AAAAGCATCGAAGCAGGTGCTCGCTTCCTCAGTCATCTGAAGGAACAGCACGGCACCTGGGACCGCGCACTCAGTGCCTACAACAGAGGTAGGCCTGCACGGAACCCCGCAACGACAGCGCATGTCTCTGAGACACGCCAACATCAACAGCAATACCTGCAACGACGCGCAGGGAGATAGGAGGTATGACAATGGGAATCGAACGAATCATACTAGGAGACGACAACCTCGACTTCGCCTGGAAGGCGATGCCTGAAATGCCAGGCGTGAGCATCGAGTATGTCGACAGGCCCGAACAACTCCTTGACGAGGTGCGACTGGCCGAACAAGTCGGCAGACCATATGACATCATCATCAGTGACTACGACTACGGTGAGGGCCGGATGAACGGACTTGAGATCTTCACCGCTCTCGACCAACGTGGTCTCGGACAAGATGCACGCCGCATCCTCTGGACAGGCAACGCAAACGAGTGGCCAGTGCAGGAAGGAGCGAAAGCTCTCGGCCTGGAACTCCTCGACAAAGGAGAACTCGGCAGTCTCGTCGGTATGACGGTGTCAAAGGCTCCCTTGAAACGTGACGGTGATGTGCTCATCTACGTCAAAAACTCGGATGATTGCTACGCTCGCGCGATGCGACAGATGGTCGAACTTATGATTGATCCTGCACGCATCGAAATCAGTAGTAATCTGAAGCCGCAGCTGGCGACCGAACGCTACGGCCTCGTCATCGACACGTCCACTCTCGGACAGCAACAGGACGCTCTCGGCGTCGTCACGCACGACATGAAGTATGTCGAGCTCAGCGAGGTGCCGACTGTGACCTGCTTGCGACGACAAGGCAGAGAACTCATCGACATCGCGACAGCGATTACAGGATTCTACGGCCGGAACGAGTAAACTTTTTTTTTATTCTTCACTACCAACAAACGTTAAATACTGAGACAGCAGTTGATACACTATGAAAGAAATATACGGGAAAATCCTGGAGAAAGCCCTGCCGTTCTATGAGCAAGGGCGAGAAGGGGATGTCGAGCATATCAGATGGCTGTCTGAAGTGATTACTGAATATGTCGACGAGTCAGAAGTCGATTTTGATATACTCATTCCCGTCGTTCTTCTTCATGATGTAGGCTATGCACGAGTTCCTCAAGGCTCAAATCCTTTTAACTTGGATATCAGGAAATTCCATTCAGAGCAAGGCGCGGAAATAGCTGAGGAAATTCTCGGGGAACTGGAATATCCGAAGGACAAGATTGCTGAAGTAAAACGATTGATTCTGAAGCATGACAATTGGGCGTTCGGAGACGATTTCTCAGACGAACCAATCTTAAGAATCTTCAGCAATTTCGATTTCATGTGGATGGCGACTGAAAAAGGCTTTGACATCGTCAGGAAATTCATGAAGCAAGAACCTGAAGAATTCTACAAGCAGATTGGGACATTCCAGAAGAAGAACGAAGAAGAAGGCCGCACCTGGGTCAATGAGAAGATTGAAGCGTTCTATCATCAGCTCATGAACGAACGGAAGCAGCAGCTTTCCAGAGCAAAAGGAGCAAATCTTTAAGAAGAACCGCTCATTTCAGACGTTAAAGAGGTGGGGGAAGTGTATGGATGTCCGTCGACCTTGTATATGATTTTCTCTTTCAGGAAAGGAGCGGCATAGAAATTTCTCCGCAAAATGTAGTGTCTTATGTAAATGGTAGCCCAATGGGCGATTTTGAGTTTAGATACGAGAAAATCAACCTCATCAACCTCACAGGTCTCGGACAGCCACCCCGTCGCTTTGCCATAGCGGTCGGTCAGCAATGGCAAGGTGAACGCAAAGGGACGTGCAAGGATCTCGTCGCCATCAACCTCGATGATGTCTGGTTTGACCTCAACTTCGATGAGGCCGCTTCGTTGGTCTTCGCCAGACGCGCCTCGACAAGCCCCTTCTACATGCACACAGTCTTGCTCGAGCATAACAATTACCTCTACACACCGATGTCGTCGCTCTATTGGGATGCTGCAAAGGACATGTCTTGGATGACTCGAGAGGCGCTTCTGTTGCCTGCGGTGAAGGGCAGCAATATTACCGCACGCTCCTTCACACCAGATCTTACTAATCCCGAGTTCAAGAAAGACCTCGACAACATCATCTCATCAGTTACTCCAGAACTGGAGACAGCACTCGACGCACTCGTCGCGCCGCTTGTCCATGAGAGTAGTGCAGAAGGGTGTTCTTTGGAAGAAGTCGCCAAAGCAGTCATTAGGGCGCAGGCTAGCGCGAAACATTCTCGACGCTAACGCCAGCAACTTCTTTCCACTCTTTACTCTTAATTCTGATGCTTTTGAAGTGACTCGCCACTGAGAACACAACGTAGTCGTTCTCGAGGATACCCTCGTCGGCATAAGCAGGCATATCAAATAGGATGGGGAACGGTGGAACAGTGCCGACCTTGCAGCCTGTTTTCTCAAAGACCTCTTCAGGGTTGGCTAAAGAAACGTTTTTTGAGTTCCGAAGTTTTTTGATTTTCTTAAGATCAAGACGCTTATGACCTGAGACAACGCACATGAAGAGTTCATTCTTGGTCCGGTCTTTCAACACCAAGGCTTTTGCAGCTTCTTCGAGCTTTGTTCCTCTGACTTTCGCAGCGTCTTCGCTTGTATGTACGTGGTCGTGCTCGAGCAGCGTATACTTCTTCCCTTTGAGTAGGTCAAGAATTTTCATATGAATAGTCAGGTCCTCCATACGCAGAAAAGAATGAGAAAGAGTTTAAATCGCTTCCGGGAGTGCGTGTTCTCGGCCTTCCTGCCGTTTCGCTTTCTCTCGTCGGCGAGCATATGTGAGCAGTCGTCCGTAGGTCTCCTTGAG
>JAAOYD010000067.1 GCA_018221165.1 Candidatus Woesearchaeota archaeon
CTTGTTACAAGTTCTGGGTCAAGAGCAGCACCATAGAGTTTCAATGTCCATGAGAGATAGAGTGCGCTCTCGTGAGCGTCGACAGCAAGGGTTTGCGCTGCGAGTTCGTCAGCGAGTATCTGGCTTGCCATGCCTGCTGTGTCAGGTTGGCTCGCGTAGAAGAGTACAGCGGAATAAGCTTCGGGTGTTGCAAGGTCGTCTTGGAACAACGTGGCCATGCCGAGATAGTGGCGTCGGGCGTCTTGTGCTGCGTCGAGATAACGCGCGCCGTGATTGACGTCGCAGACGTTTGTAATGTAGCAGTCTGCAAGCACGCTGGGTAGTAATAGTGTGAGAAGCACTAACGCGACGAGCCACCCCTTCTGCATAGGATGATGCTCGTGGGTTTGGGGTTTATATATCTTATCCCCCGCTGACCACGCTGAGGAGTTTCAGTTCGTCCTTGCCTTCACAGCGTTCGTCTTCACTCACGACTTCGCCGTTCTTCACGACGACGATGGTTTCCTTGTTCACGTTGAGCTCGGAGAGTAAATTCTTGATCTTTCCAGAGAATTCCTTCTCGATTGTTTCCTTTTCCCGTTCCAGGTAGACACTGACCATGATAAGTGGGTTACTGAAGGATTAATAACTCTTACGGGACGAGATATATTTATTAAGACGCTCAGATAATTGCTTTTTCATGGGTGTTGATGGAATCAATGATGTGGTTATGACTGGTGTTGTCCTTGGTGGTTTGGGCGCAGCAGTTGTCGCTACTGCTTTTCTTGAAGCAGGTATTGAGAAGTAGGAGGCAAATAGACTCTTTCGGGAATTGCCTGAGACAGTTAAACAGCAAGTTAGTCCCCCTGGTGTACGTGCTTATGTCGTGGCTGTTGCTCGTAACTTTGCAGAGAAATTCACCAATCGATATCTTGGGGAGCAGATGCATGCTCCTTACCAAAAACTCCACCATGAAGCGCCCTACACTGCAGTTCAACCAGTGTAGTACTCATTATTCTGCACTGTATCTGGTCATCAACCCCTATTCAAATACATTATTTGGTCGGCAGGCTTATAAACAATCGTGGAGTAAGTGCCTGCATGGCAAAGCATAACGTATATCGAAATATTCCGATGTTTGACGTTACGCTTTGCGTTAAGCGTGCGTGCTAATCCCTTCGCAAAAGCGGATGGTGACGGCACGCAGAACTTCTGTTAGTCGTTATCGTTCGGGGAAGTACGCCGCAACGAGGTGGAACCAATGCCAGCCTGTATCGTATGTGAAGACACCATTACCCAGCCATTATGCGCTGTGTGCATGGAACAATCGATAGCGGCGTGGCTGCAGGAGAAATTGCCTCCTGAAGAGGCACTTGCGCAGCTGCGTGATGAGACTGTAGCCATCCATGATGAGCGCGGTCTCACGACGTGTATCCGTTGCAATCAGCATATGGCGGTTTGCAGCTATTGCTATCTTGATCACATCAAGCGGTGGCTGACGCAGGCGTTTCCAGAGTTCGTTCCTGAGTTCACAATGTTCTTCGGGTTCGATATGCATGTGGAACCAGAGCTGCCAATGCGTGGGCTTATTGCAGGGGTTGTCTAGATGGCACCCTTTAATTCTTTTCTTTATAGAAAATATTACTTGGTTTTACGTTCGGAGAAATTCCATAGGAAATGAAGGGGGGTTATACTAAATTATATTCTTCAAGAACGGTGACGGCAGCCTTTGTACCTTCTGAATGCGCACTTCTATAGGAAACGAAGGTCCGTCGCTGATTCTTAAACGGGTTTTTTAAACGATTTTTGTCTACTTAAATAAAAGCATTTATAAATGATGCCCTGTTTCTGGCTTATAAAGGGTGCAACCTATTTTTGTTGGGGGGATTGCGCATGACAAAGAAAGTAACTAAGACAGTTAAGGAATCTACAACGAAGCCGGGTGAAGTAACCATCCGTGTCGTCAACATTGTTGTCAGCACCGCTCTTGAGCACGATATTCCGCTTGAGAAGATGGCAGCTGTTCTGAGCAATACTGAATATAACCCTGAACAGTTCCCAGGATTGGTTATCAGAATCAAGGAACCGAAGACAAGCGCTCTCGTGTTCAGCAGCGGCAAGGTCGTCTGCACCGGTGCCAAATCACTCGACAAGGTTGAGGAGAGCATCAGGCAGATTATCGAATCGCTCAAGAAGATTAACGTGAACATCACCATTAAGCCAAAGATTACGGTGCAGAACATCGTCGGTTCAGGCTCCATTGGGATGGATCTCAACCTGAACAAGCTCGCTATGAAGCTGGATAACACAGAATATGAGCCGGAACAGTTCCCTGGCTTGGTGTACAAGCTCATGGAAGCCAAAGCGACCTTCTTGCTGTTCAGCAATGGAAAGATTGTCTGCACAGGCACGAAATCAGAGCAGCAGATGCTCGACGCAGTGGACAAGCTCGTTGAAGTCCTGGCCACAGTCAAGTAAACTATTTAACTTCTTTCAGATTTCTCTTCTTTCATGATGCCTCAAGATTTCATCTATACAGCAGAATCGGAAGAGGCAGTCATAGATTTCTTTCGGAGAAGAGAAAGAGGCGACGCAGTCCCCCTCTTCGGTGGAGTGGTTCCATATCACCGGCTCTGGGACGTAGAACTTCTCGTTCCTGAGATTACCAGTCTCCGAGTTCTCCACTACGGAGGTATGGGTTTCGACCAGACCTACCATGTCATCGACCGAGACACGATTGGCGGAACGGGTATGGTCATCACAAACATGAACAGCCCTGAAGGGCAACACCCTGTTCGTAAGATTCTGGAGGAAGAAGGCGTCACTTGGGAAGTTGGCATGCTCAACCCAGAAGTGTTGCATGCTCGGGACGTCTAATCGTCGGAGCTCCATCGGAAACCGTGGGGGTCTACCGGCTATGGCACAACAGTCAATATAAACAAATCTTGATTCCTCACACGTAATGGAGCTCAGCCAGCAGATTCAGGGATTCCAGGACTTCTTCCAAGATGAATACTACGATGAGCTCCTCGAACGAGCCCGTCAAGGCTTGCATTTCTTGATTATCTCCTTTCCAAAACTCGCCCGCTTCAACCCTGACTTAGCAAACATCCTGCTCGAACAGCCCGAAGATGTGCTCAAAGCAGCAGAAATGAGCTTGAAGAGCTTCGACCTGCCGCTCGAGGATCCTGAATTCTATATCCGCTTCAAGGACCTGCCTGGTTCGCAAGAGAAGGATATCCGTGATATCCGCGCAAAGCACCTCGGCAAGTTCTTGCAGATGGAAGGTATCGTCCGTCAGAAATCAGATGTCCGTCCGCAAGTCACCAGCGCGCGTTTCGAATGCCCCAGCTGTGGCAACATCATTCCAGTCCTCCAGTTGGACCAGAAGTTCAAAGAGCCTACCCGGTGTGGCTGCGGCCGAAAGGGTAAATTCCATCTCATGAGCAAGAATCTTGTGGACGCGCAGAAAATCGTCCTTGAAGAATCTCCTGAAGATCTTGAAGGTGGAGAGCAACCGAAGCGCCTCAATGTCTTCCTGAAGAACGACCTCGTCTCTCCCATGACGGAAAAACTCACCAATCCTGGTGCGCGTGTCCGCGTCACCGGACTCATGAAGGAAGTGCCCATCATCCTCAACCAAGGCGGCCAGTCAGTGCGGTTCGACTTGATGCTCGACGCGAACTTCATCGAGCCAGTGGAAGAGGATTACACCCAGATTAATATCAATCCGGAAGAGGAAAAGAAGATTATTGAGCTCAGCAAGGACCCTGCGGTGTTCGCCAAGCTCACTGCCAGCCTCGCCCCGAGCATCTATGGTATGGAAAAAATCAAGGAAGCGCTCTTGCTCCAACTCCTCGGCGGCGTCACCAAGATGCGCGGTAAAGGTGGTGTCAGAACCCGTGGCGACATCCACGTGCTCCTCATCGGCGATCCGGGTGCGGGAAAAAGTCAATTATTGAAACGTATCGATTTCATCGCGCCGAAATCACGGTTTGTCTCAGGAAAGGGCGCGTCCGGCGCTGGCCTCACTGCAAGTGTGGTGAAGGATGAGTTCCTTCGCGGCTGGGCGCTTGAAGCCGGTGCGTTGGTCCTCGCGAACCGCGGCATCTGTTGTATCGACGAGCTGGACAAGATGACGCCAGAAGACCGCAGCGCCATGCACGAGGCTTTGGAACAGCAGACCGTCACAATCAGCAAGGCGAACATCCAAGCCACCTTACGTTCCGAAACGACAGTCCTCGCCGCGGCGAACCCGAAGTTCGGGCGTTTTGACCCCTACGAGCTGCTCGCGAAGCAGATCGACCTGCCGAGCACACTCATTAACCGCTTCGACCTCATCTTCCCAGTCCGCGATCTGCCAGACAGGGAGAAGGATGAGCAGCTCGCGAGCTTCATTCTCAAGCTGCACCAGCGTGGCGCTCCGGTGGAAGGAGAAATCGACCCGAAGTTCTTCAGGAAATATCTCAGCTATGCGAAGCAGCGCATTCATCCTCGTATCACTGAAGAGGCCCTTGAAGCAATCAAGGAGTATTACATCAAGATGCGTGGCTCTGGTGGAGGGAATGAGGAGACTATCAAAGCCATCCCTATCAGCGCGCGCCAGTTGGAAGCTTTGGTGCGTCTTGCGGAAGCGAGTGCCCGCGTTCGCCTCAGCAATGAAGCGACGAAGAAGGACGCGAAGGTTGCCATTGACCTGGTACATCATTGCTTGAGCGCCATCGGTCTTGACCCTGAAACTGGTAAGTTCGACATCGACCGCATCGCCACAGGCGTTACTGCGACACAACGCAGCAAGATTGGTACCATCAAGGAAATCCTGGCTGAGTTGGAAGAAGCGGTGGGTAAAGTTATTCCTATTGAAGATGTGGTGCGTGAGGCGGAGATTAAGGGGTTGTCTGCTGATGAGACTGAAGAAACCCTTGAAGGGTTGAAGCGAAAAGGTGATGTGTACAATCCGAAGCATGGCTTCGTCTCGAGGATGTAACTATGGTTTCTCGGAGAGAAACCCGAGAACGAACAACGTGAGTGAACATGGCAGAACGATTGACTGCGATAAAGGCTTCCCTCATTGACTTGAGTGAGGGTCCCTACATTGTCAAGGATGGCAGCGCGCCGAACCATGTCAAGACTGCCCGTGGAGAAATCAGCCGCGCCAATATTATCGCTGCTGTTGTTGACAAACCAGCGAAGACGAGCATTCTCTTGGATGATGGAACTGCGCGCATCGAAGCGCGTTCATTTGATACTGATTCTTTGTTCGAAAACATTATGGTTGGTGATGTCATTCTTTTAATCGGCCGTCCACGTGAGTATCAGAACAGGAGATATCTCGTCGCGGAAATCGCGAAGCGTTTGGGCTCGCCGAAGTGGTTGGAGTTCCGAAAGGCTGAATTGGGAAGAGCACAAGAACCTGTACAAGAACTACAACAAAAAACACCAGAAACTGAGCAAGAGAAAGAAACTGAACAAGTACGTGAAGCAGTCAAGGAAGCCAAACCTGTTCAAGAAGAAGTTCTTGAAAACAAAGCGGACAAGCTCCTCGCTGTAATCAAGACTATTGACAAAGGCACGGGTGCTGCCATTGAAGATGTCATCGCGCAGTCTGGCGACCCGACGGCAGAAGCAGTGCTCACTGACTTGATGGCTGAGGGAGAAATCTTCGAAGTCAAACCGGGAAGAGTGAAAGTTCTAGAATAATCAACTCGCTTTTTTGAGTTTCTCGAGAGCTGCTGCTTGCTCAACGACGGGTGTTGTGTGGTAGTTGACAAAAGCTATTCTTTGCTTTTCTGTTAACTTCCTTATTTGTCGACGGAAATGACCAGAAAAATTATCTAAAACTACTGGTTCTGTCTTCCACTTTTTGTGTGGAACTTGGCTTCGTTCTTCTTCGGCATCCTCATGCGTTTGGAAGAGTGGATAGTTCGCTTGAATCTCATTATTGAGTGTGCTTTCCAATTCCTTGTGTGAGGTTGTGGGTTCTAATGGTGGACGGAACACTACTTTCGCTTGACCTTTCCAACCAAATAAACCACTCGCTATGGCTTGCCCATCTTTCCCAAGAATCTCGTTTGATTTCTTACCAGCAAGATAAGGTGCGGTCGGTTCATATTCTGTTGAGACTATGTAAGGTTGAATATTAATTGAGTCAAAAAGTTGTTCAAGCGAACCATAAACTCGCTCATCAGTTAAGTTTGCCAAGAGTGGGGAGGCTGTAATGTGATGACCATCCTTACTTCTACCACGACTATGTGAAAGCCACGCTGCAAAACCTGCGTCAAGTTCATCTTTAGTCAATGCTGCGAGATCAATACCCATACCTTGACCACGGGGTACTGATTTGACTCGTTCGAAATTGACAAGAAAGGATTTTATTCTGTTACCGAAGAGGTTTTCACCAACCATCAAGGTTGCTTTATCCAAACCGTGCTGGCGCCGAATATAGTTCAATAATATGGCTTCGCGAATGATACAATCATGGTTGGAAATAAATAGAGTTGGCTTCTGTGGATCATAATGGGGTTCTCCTTCTATCTCAATGTTAGAGAAGGTGAGATGAGTATACGCTTCAAAGATAGGTATGCCAAATCGTTGCTGAGGGGTTAAATCTCGCCATTGCTCTAAGTTCATCAAAGCTCAGGAACCACTCTTTAGTTAAGAAGGTTGCCTTAGAATATCAGCGGCGTAATCCACACTTCAAGTATCGCCGCAGCGAACAACACTATCAGGCTCAGCAGCAGTAAATCCGCTGAATCCAGCAAGATATGCTCAAACTTCTGTGTGCCGAAGTCGTGTCGAATCGCAGCTATAGAAATGATGCCGCCGGCTAAGCCAGCGATAAAGTAGGCTAATATTTCTGGAATGCCATGGATGGCGTACTTGAACAACCCAAGGCTGATGACTTGGAAGTAATGCGCTGCTTTTGCCATGCCTATTTTCGTCGCCGCTTCCGCCAAATTGTTCCTGATGAAGTTGCCGATGGCTGCACCAATCACGCTGCCGTTCCAGGCCAAGATAAAAATCGCGCCTGACCCATACAAGAAGCTAAACAAGATACAGAATATCAGCACCCGAACGTTATTCAGGAAGATACGGGTAAAAGCTGGAAAGCCAGAGGTCGCAAACCCTGTCGCTCCGGGGTTGATAGTCTTAATAGTGCTGGCTTGTGCCTTGAACAACACAGAGATTGTCTCTGGTGACAGCACGGTGTACCATAAGGCGAACGCAACCGTCATGCCGATGAAGAGATAGATGAACGCCCAGAGCGCTTTCGCATGCTCCTTGAGCAGCCAGGTCTCTTCCATACCTTCAAGGGTCTTCTCCTCCTCGAGCTTGATGGTGTTATACATCAAAGGGATTGCTGCCATAGCTGCGAGGAAGACCATAATCAAGCTTGATTCTGTCTTGAAAACCCAGAGTGCGAGCAAGATACCTATAGATGCATAGAGTGCTCCGAGACCGAGCATCTGTACAGGGCGTTTCTCTAGAGAAATGGGGTTGGTGAGGCTTTCCAAGACCATGGGTCTCTCCCACACAGTAGGGTATTTAAAGGTTTGCCACGGGGGTAATCTTTATAATCATAGGAGCGTCCTCCTCTCATATGGGAATCTTCTCAAAAGGTAAGGTGCTCTATCATCCAGGCCCGCTCACAACAGCAAAATTGCCGCAAGTAGTACAAGCGACAAAGGCTGTGTTGAAGGATTTTGGTATTGAGTTCGTCACGCTTGACCTTCTCGGCGCGGGTTTTGAATTGTGGTATGGTGGTTTTGAGAAAGATTTTCGCGATCTCGAAGCGAAGAACCGTTCGTTGCTTGAGAAGCACGGTATTGGTCTTATTATCACGAATGACCCGCACGAAGCTTGGACATTCAAGGAACGCTACGGTATCGAAGCGAAACACATCACACAAGTATATAGGGAACACATTGAAAAGATACGAAAGGGTGATGACATACGAGCGAGCTACCACCACCCTTGCTTCTTAGACAAGCTCGAGGTCACTATGGCAAATGTCCAAGGAGTGCTACGGCGCGCCGGAGTGCATGCCACGAATAAAGGTGTGAGTTGTTGCGGAAGTGTTGGTCACGATAACGAACGCAACGACCCAGAAGGCGCGGCAGCCATCGCAAAAGCGCGGCTCGCTGAATTGCCAGAGAAACTCGTCGTCACCTGCTGCCCGCATTGCCATCTCCTCTTCAAGAAACAACGACGCCCAGTCAAGGACGTCGCGGAACTGTTGGTGGACGTATGAAGGTATTGCGACGCACAGTCTTGAAAGACGATTACCTTGACGATGAGGAAAGCTTGCTCGCCTACAGCTATGACGCGAGTGGCGCTGAAGGCAAACCGACAGTGGTTGTCAAACCACGTCATGCTGAGCAGTTGCGTCGCATCTTGGTAAACGCAAACCAGTATCGCCTCGCTATCGTACCTCGCGGTTCTGGAACAGGTGTGCGCGCCGGGGCTGTGTGTAAAGAAGGGGTTATTGTTGATATGCGTGGCTTTGATAGCATCAACAACTACGACAAGCAACGAAAAACTATTGATGTGGGTGCAGGAGTCACCTACAACAAACTCTGCACTGCGCTTGCAAAGCTTGGTATGTGCTTCCCCCTCGAACCGTTGAATGAGAATGCCACTATTGGCGGTCTCGCCGCAGTCAATCAAGTGACTGAGGAATCCTTCAAGTATGGCGACTGGCACGAGCTGATCGAGCAAGTGGAATGCTTCGACGGTCTTGGACGGTTCGGCACTCTGAAAGGTGATGATGTTTCGAAAGTTGTTGGTTGGGAAGGCACCACTGGTGTACTCGTCAAGTTGCGAATCAAGCTCGTGAAGAACTTCTCACCGACAATCGACACAATCCAAGTGGACGGCTTCACTGAAGCCATGGCTGAAGCGACGAAGGCCGCGGCGAAGAAGCCCCTCGCCATTGAATACCTCGACCCCTTTGCCGCAGAAGCGTGCGGGTTATCACAAGAAGAATATGTGCTCATCGCCTACGACGACGACCAAGGTAGTTACAAGCGCGAAGCTGCTGTCAAAGTATGGCGTGCGCGCAAGCGACTCAATCAAACCTTATGGAATGATGGGTTGGTGTATGAGGTCGAAGCGTCGTTAGAAGAGGATCATCTTGAGGCGTTCATGAAGAAATGCCGTGCAGCGCAGCTCCCGTGCTATGGTCATCTCGGCTTAGGCATTCTTATTACTGGCGTCAAGACGCGGCACGAAGCTGAACGTTTCCGGAATAATGTTGTGGCGTTGGGTGGTGTGCCTGGTGGGAAACGAGGTTATGGCCGCGCGGCGAAAGCCTACGCGCCGGCTGAGATGAAGAAGCAATTGATTCGCCTGAAGGAAGAGCGCGATTACAATCATGTCTTGAATCCTGGGGTGATCGCATGACGATGGATGATTGTATCTTGTGTTCGTTGTGTAATGAAGGCAACGCGCGCTATGCGGAGACACACAATGAACGAGAATCGCCCCGCCA
>JAAOYD010000068.1 GCA_018221165.1 Candidatus Woesearchaeota archaeon
GTCACGTTCCTCTCCGCGGGCTTCTCGTCGAGCTTTGGCGGTTCGAGAAAGGTGTAGGTGCCGACGAGCGTCGCGGAGCAACCTTCATTGTCCACTGCGTAGAACAGGATGCGTGCGCCATTACCACTTACTGGAGCGATGATAAAGCTGTCAATATCTGCGGTGAAGTTCTCGAACGGGTCGAGCAGAGTGGCACCGACTGTGAAATTGCTGGGCGCGTCGATTGTGCCTTTAATCTCTTGGCCCCAGGTCACGCTCGCTTCGAGCGGATTGATTTCGAAGGTTGGCTCTGTGCAGACTGCAGCCGCCAAAGGAAGGATTAGAAGAACTATTGTTATGAGTAATTCTCGACGCACCGGCAAGCCTCTTTTTCGACGAGAAAACAGGGAGAAGAGTATAAAAAAGTAGCTATTCCGGCGCGTAGGACTCGTTAAACAGGTCGTGGAGGGCTTTCGCCTTCTTCTTCCCCACCTTCTCCACAGCTTCAAGTTCATCCAACGACGCATCCGCCAAAGCCTTGACTGTGGTGAAATGCTCGAGAAGCTTGCGCGCCAGCGTTGGACCGACACCAGGCAAGCTCCCCACTGCGTATTCCTGCTGCTCGGTGAAGGTTAATGGCTTCGCCGCGTGGCTACTGTATTCCTTGTTGCCTCGTTCCTGCTCTTTCCGTGCAATGCTAACGAGCAAACTCGCGGTCTCTTGCGGTGTGCGGGTGAACAACACAGGAATGTTGTAGCTAATCGCGATGGTGCCAAGCATGCCAAGGATGGCATTCGGATGGACTTTCCTGACCCCATACAAGTCTTCTTCGCCTTCGATGATGATGAGTGGTCGCGGATGACTGCGGAGACCTCTGAGTTGCGCGAGGAGGCGACCGTCAATAATACTGTTCACGAAGTCAGGCACTGTCTTGTATTCAACCACGACGCGATCACCAAGCCGATAATCGCCGGCGTCAAGCTGCCGGAGTTCGATGTTCACATCCTTGTTGAGGAGTTCTTTGAGCACGCCGCTCGTTTTTTCTCTATGGTCAGCCACGATTCTGATACCGTCCTCTTTCACGAAGTCACCGAGCTTCTTTTCCGTATTGGATGTGCCGTTGCTGATTTCTTTCTTGACCTCGTCGAGGACACGATACATGCGCTTCTCTTTATGGTGAGCGGCCCATTTGTAACCCTCGTCTCTTGTTCCCTCGGTGACGAGCATGATAACCTTGCCTTTCTCCAAACGTCCTGTGCGTCCTCTTCGTTGCACTGTGCGAATAGCGCTGGGGATGGGCTCGTAGAAGATGACAACATCCACTTTCGGAATGTCCAAGCCTTCCTCAGCGACGGACGTAGCGATGAGACAGTTGAATTCTCCGTTCCGGAACTCTTCGAGAATTTTTTGCTGTTCTTTTTGCGTCATGCCAGTGTCGCCTTTCTTCATCTGACCGACGAAAATTTTCGCTGGAACTTTTATATCGTCGAGGCTCTCTTTGATTTTTACCGCTTGGTCACGGTATTGATTGAAGATGATGATTTTTGTATCCTTCGCGTCGTAGATATGCTGCAGCACCGTCTTCTGGACAGCCCGGAGTTTTGGGTGTTCAACGCCCGCTTCTCGTACTTTGTCCAGGAGGAGTTGCGCACTCTTGAAATTTACATCCTTTATGAGATTCTGCACTGCTTTGGACTGACCTTTCGTCGCCTGCAACCGCAACTTATCCATGTATTTGCTCAAGGATTGCGCGCCCTGGGTCTCGATGAGCTCTAAAGCGTGCTGGACTTTGAGCGCTTCAGCGAGGACACTCATGCTTTTGAAATGTTCAAAATTCTTATGGCCTCTGGCTGCCTGTGCGTGGAGCGCTGCTTGGGCCCGAAGCATGGTTGTTTTGTTTGTTAATGCTTGCCGGTTGAGAACACCCAATGTTTTGAGGTCGTCAATACGCGCATTGTGGCAACGACTGAGCGCTTGATGCACGCTCTTGAACTCGGCTGGCATCTTGACACTGACGTGATGGATATCAATCTCTTGAATGTAGGGTGAGACATCGGGAGAATCGCCACTGCGTACTTCGAGCTCCTCGATGAAAAGATTGCTGCAGACTTGTTCTATGGTTTGCTTATCGCTGCCTGGACTTGCTGTTAATGCGAGGATGCGTTCGTGTTCCGCAGTTTTTCTGTAGCGTTCAGCGATGAAGACGTAACTATAATCACCAGTCGCTCTATGGGCCTCATCGAAAATAAGGAGTGAAACATCTTTGAGTGAGATTCTTCCACTGACCAAGTCATTTTCCAAGCCTTGAGGTGTGGTGCAGATGATAGTTGCGGCGGTAAACTGCTTCGCGCGCTTCGCCGGCGCGACGTTGCCAGTGAAAAGAACGACATCTTGTGGCTCGAGATCGAGATCACGTCTGAAGGTTTGTGCATGCTGGTCTGCCAAAGGCTTTGTCGGCGCAAGCAGCACAATGCGACTGCCTTGGTAATGTTGTAAGCGATGGGCTGCGAGGAGCTCTGCAATCAAAGTCTTCCCCATACCTGTGGGGATGACTACCATGGTGTTCTTTGTGGACGCGGTGTTGAAGATGGTCTCTTGGTAGAGCCGCGGCTCGACATGCTCCTTAATCATAGCTTCAGAAGTGCGAAACTGCTTTAAAAGCATTTGGCGCGGGTGTCCAGTGGGCTACACAGGAAATAACCGACTCTATATCCTCACTAGTGTTTGGAACTGCTATGTAAGCTATATAAAAAACATTTAAATATGTTGGTTCTTGAAGAAACGTGTGGATCAATGGAGTGCTTGGATTAAACAGATGCGTCAACAAGGATACTCTGATGATCAACTTCGGCAGACTCTTCTTCAACAAGGATACGTTCCTGAACAAGTGAATGCACTTCTTGCACCACAGAGCGCAATTCCCACAACCCCTAAAAAGAAGAAAGGGTCTAAAGGAGTGCTAATTCTGGTTTTCTTAGTTCTCATCCTAAGCATGGGAGTGATTGTATACTTCCTCTTGCCATTCTCCAACACAAACGAAGTTTTGGAGACAAACAGAACAGAAGAGGCAACGACTGGACAAGAAGAAGTTGGAGTGATCCCTAAAGAAGAGTTGGAAGAAACCCTTGGAAGTGGTGACGATCTTGAAGAGATTTCCAAGAGCATCACAGATGTGGAAACTGGTAATGAGTTAGTCAGCATTACTTTTCGGGGAAGTTCAAATGACATCACAACATTGAAAGGGGCGATGATTATGTTTCTCCCAGCGACACAGTATGATGGTGAAAAGATTGGAGGAATGATTGGGGCACTCCAACCACTCACTTTTGAAGAGCCGCTTAAACTTGAGATGCAGTATACTGAAGCGGCGCTCGAGTTGACAAGAGTGACTAAGCCATCATTCCTTGAACAAGACTTGGCGATAGTGATTATAGAAGAGAAGAAGAACACATTTCTCGATACAATATATGTGAAGGAGGAACGAAAACTCACAGCAGAACTGACTAGCTTCCCTGCTAAGTCTGCGATTACCATTATGCAGAAGGGCGCTCAACCCTTAGAAGATTACCAGAATGAAGGGCTCACTATCGAAGATTTCTGCAATGAGGATGAGAGTGCTGATTGCATCACCATAGTTGCTGCATACACTAATGAGCAAGCACTCTGCAACCAACTCTCTGGAACAGAGAAGAATGATTGCCTCCAGCAAGTCGAGCTCCTCAATTATCCAACACGCGCCTGTGAAATAGGGGCGAGCGGCATGCTCAGTATAGAATTGAGGGATCAGTTCTATAAGAATTGCGCTGACCTCAGCTGCACCAACACCTTAGAGAATACTTACACCAAATGCAACGATGTTTGGGATGTCATGTGTGTCACTTGTGTCGCCTGCTACTGTGGAGAATGATTCTTAGACGAAGAGAAATTTTGGCGTCGCTAATCGCCACCCTGCAAACTTTATGAAAGTTCTGTGTTAACAGCAGCGGAAAACCTTTATCAACAACACCACACTCCTCAACAATATGAAGCTCTGGCAGAAGATTGTATTGGGTGTTATCGCAGTCCTCATCCTCAGCTATGCTTTTGGCATCAACGTCGAGTATTACTTCACAGCTGCGCGGAGCATGGTCATCGACAAGGTGGTTGAGGATGTCCACGGTGGCGCACCCGCAGGCACATATCCAGTATTACTTCTTCATGGATTCAACCCAACTTACAGTGGTCGCGTTTCGGAAGCGCTTCTCCGACCGCTGCAGAAAAGTTTGGTGGGCTTGAACTACACTGACAAGCATATCTACACGTCGAAGATGACCTGCGCCGAACTTCGTTACGAAGAACAACCATTCGTTATTAGGATGACTTATCTTGAACAGTACGACCTTGTTGGTATCGACGACTACAGTAAGTATGTTGGCCGAGTCATCGCGCACATCTTGGAATGTACTGGCGCCGAAAAAGTTGATATTGTTGCTCACTCGATGGGCGGTCTTGTCGCGCGCACCCTCATTAAAGATGTAATGGATGAAGGCAACGACCCGCACGTTCACAAACTCATCATGCTCGGCACGCCGAACCATGGCGGCTTGTACAACATCGGCGACCTCACTGGCTTGCTCATTGAGGACGGTGAAGCAAAGGTCGACCTTGATTTTGTCAGGCTGTCAGAAGATCACAATTTCGTGGGGCGCTTAAACGAAGGTGATGAAACACCAGGAGATATACAGTATTACACCATCGCTGGCGATATTGACGGACGTGGTGACGGACTTGTCTTGAAAGAATCAGTGCCTCTTGATGGTGCAATAAACAAAACAGTAGAGTGTGAACATAACTCGCTGAAGTTTCCTATAGTCTGTCCAGAGGCCTTCTCGTTCTTGACAGAAATGATAAAGGTTTAGCGACCGCGGGCCATCTTGGCTTTGCTGATATCGCCGTTCTTGTCGACGAAATACAAGTAGCCCTTTTCCTTCTTGACGCCAGCTTTCGCAACCTTTTCAGGATGCCCTTGTCCTTTGCGTCCACGCGCCATGGGCGCTCGTGAAACATCGCCCGCTTTATCGACGAAGTAGAGATATCCTCCCTCCTTTTTCACGCCGACTTTTGCAACCTTCTCTGCCATATACTACCACCTCGAGGATTCTACCCCTTTCTTTCAGTCGAGAAAATAAAAAGTTTTCGACGAGAAAGGCTATTTTAATTCTTTTCTATATAGAAATATATTCGAGGAAGCATTAAATATCGCCCTGACTTGATCCCATCATGGTGCTTGTCAAGCTCTTAGGATTAGTCGATTTAGTGGCTGCAGCCATGCTGGCGCTCGCATTCACAGAACTCTTCCCAGGACGATGGGTGCTCTACATCGCGATTATCCTCACCGTGAAAGGATTGTTCTTCCTCAAAGACCCAGTGAGCAAGTTCGACGTGGTCATCGCACTCTACATGCTACTCACTATTGTTGTCAACATCAAACTACTGAGCATCCTCTTCGCCATCTACCTTGGCTTCAAGGGATTGTATAGTTTGTTCTAGAATTATCATGCACCACCGTCGTCTTACTCTCCCTCAGGTCGAGTTTGTATCAACGCCTCGCGATTATGAGCTTCGCTCATGCTCGGCGCCGCAACTATCTCAAGACGGTGGTGTAGAAGGCGAACTAATAGTAACTCTCCATGTCACGGATCATCGTCCATATCACCAGGCCGCCGATGCCTAAGAGCAGACTGAGCAGAATAGTCCATAAGGTCGGGCCAAAGATAAGCATGAACACCGCCCAGCCGATGGTAATCGCTA
>JAAOYD010000069.1 GCA_018221165.1 Candidatus Woesearchaeota archaeon
GAACAGAACATCGACGTCGGCGTCGCCTATCTCGCCTACCTGCATAGATTCTGGCGAGGAAATGAGGATAAAATTATATCGAGCTACAACGCAGGCGAGGGCGCTGTCAGGGATCATAAAGCCGATGAGCGCTACCCTGACGTCCTAGAATACAAAAGAAAATTCAAAGTCGCCGATGCCACCTTTGGGTAAACATTAATATCCACCTAATCTCCCACCTCTCATGACCTCCCCATTACCCTATCGCCAGCATTGCATCTTCTGCAAGAGCTCGTTCCACACCTATAGGAACTGCCCCCAGGCGTTCCGGATGAAGTCTGTCAAGCTCCAGAACAAGAACTCAAAAGAGGAATACTTCGGCGAGGCCCCAAACGTCTTTGTTGGTCAATACGGCTACCCACGAGTGAATGTCGGTTTCCTCAATGTCGAGGAATACACCGAGCAGGACGAGCCGCTGAAATGGAGCAAGGAAAATAAGCAAATTCCTGAAATCGTCGACCTCCGCACTCAATTAGTCAACAGCAACTTTCAGCAACATATCAAGAGTTTCAGCGACCGGCTTAGTGAGATGAGTCAAGAGATTGGCATGGCAAGTAAGCCAGCAGACATGGAAATCAAACTCAGCAAGAAACCCAAGTTCAGCACAACCTTCAATCAAGGAACGCAGCCGCACGGTCCCTCCGTAAGATTGAAGCACGCACGCATCACTGAGAACGTCACGGTCGATAGTAGAGTGGAGAAGGTCGTTGATGACATCGACCAGAAGAGCGCGCCAGCTTTGAACAAGCTCTACAAGAAAGGTTTCGACGAGCACTTCTTAAGAAAGCTCCTCAGCGTCGGTAACCTTGGAATAAAAACACAAAGAAAACTCGTCCCGACGAGATGGAGCATCACCGCCGTCGACGACACCTTAGGAAAAGAACTCATAAAAGACGTTAAGGATTTCAGCGAAACCGATTGTGAAGTCTATGTTGGTGGCTACCTCGGCAACGAATACGTCATCCTTTTCTTCGACGATCTGTGGAGCTATGAACTTTTTGAGGGCTACGTCCCACTCCTCTACAAACATGGTTATGAAGCCTGGGATACTGACTACGAAAATTATCTTGGGAGAACAGAATACGCCAAGAACACGGTGGGTGGCTACTATGCAGCACGACTCTCAATCCTAGAAAGACTCAAAACTCAAAAACGACAATCGGCGATTCTGGCATTACGATTCGTCACAACAGAATACAGCGCGCCATTAGGAGTATGGGTGGTTAGAGAGGCAGTCAGAAAAGCAATGCAAGCAACACCATTAAGCTTCGCCGACCGCGACCTGATGAAGACCTACGTCATCAATTACTGCAAGAAACGTTTCGGCTTCGACGTCAGCACTACAATCAATAAATCAAGATTGCTCAAGAATATCAAAGTACAAACAAGATTGAATCAGTTCCTCTAGCACAACTTAATCATGTAGTCGCTTTCTTCACGCGTGTCCACAATATATTCATTGCTGTGTCCCACATCGCTATTCTCCTCGACGGTGAACTTTGCTCTGATGAGATGGACCTTGTTAGGGTCGAGGAAGAACCCAGCATTGGGTGTGCAGCGTCCCACGCAAATCGCACCGTAAACATAGTCTTCCTTAGTAGAGAGGTCAGTGAATACACCCATGTCCTCCCAGTCCTCGCCGATAGCCTGTTTCGCTTGGATTGTCAGGTCCTTCACGTTGTTTACCGTGCGGAAGTGGATCTCAACTGCGTGTACGCTGTCGCGACACGCCGCTCTGGTCGTGAAGAGTTCGACACCTGAACGGTTCTCAGCGTTGGTATAAGGAGTGTAATATTCAAAGGCATTGTGCGCTTTGTTCCCTTCGCAGTCGGCAGGGTCCTCGACGACTTCTTGGGTCTTGTCGCAGACATACACTGTCTTGTCAATCGTCACGTTCTTCTCGACGATTGTGGCAGGACAGAGACTGCAATCCAGTTCAGGACAGCTTCCATTGCCCGAAGCCACCAACCCCTCATCGCGATCACAGACCGCGTTGGCGTCATTATCAAGACAACATTCCAGACCAACTAAGATATAGGGTGTGTTACAGGTCACTGTGGGAGAAGTCGCGCATGCGGAAAGAAGGACAAGCATTGCAGCAATAATAAGCCAGTTTCTCACCCTTTATCCACCTACCTTGATGCTTCTAGAGTTGTTTATAAAGGTTACGCCTGGGGCGTCAGGCAAATTTTATAATTGCCCTGCTCTTCGCCAATGCCAATGAACCGTGCTGATTTCATCGACCATTTCACGGAAGCGCGAGCCAAGCATGAGATGCTCGTCTTCTTCTGCAGTTGCGAAATCGTTTACTCAGGAAGAGCGGAAGCGCATTTGCCAAAGGGCGACCGGCTCATCGTCATTAAGCAGGATGGTGTCTTCTTGATTCACCAGCCTGAAAAAGGAAATCCAATTAATTACCTCAAGAGTGGCGCGGAACTCAACCTGGAAAAACATGAAGGTCATCTCCTCCTGAAGGGAAAGTTCACGCCAAACAAGGAGTTTCTCGATGTAGAAATCTACACAGTCTATGATATCCTCCGCCGCCGTTTAGAGGACGGACAGCAACAAACTCTCATGGGCAGCGAAGCGGACATGAGCGATCACATCAGGGATAATCCCAAAATTATCTCGAAAGATTTCAAACCAGTCTCCAGAGAAGAGCACACCAAGGTGGGCTTTCTTGACGTCTTCGGCCATGACGGGAAGGGCAAGCTTGTTGTCATCGAATGCAAGCGCTACACCGCAGGGCTCAGCGCAGTCTCCCAGCTGCATCGCTACGTGGAGAAGATTAAGGAAATCAAGGGCACGAAGAAAGTCACTGGCATCCTCGCCTGTCCGAAAGTCACGACAAACGCTAAAGAGATGCTCAAGGGCTACGGCTATTCCTGGGCGAACATCAAACCGCCGCAGCGTCATGCGCGGCACGATAAGAAACAACAGAACCTATCAAACTTCTAAGGCTTGCAGATTTTGCACGGGTGGAGGCCGTAGTTCTTGGCTTCCTCGTGCGAGTTGAGATGGATCAAATCAGCAATCTTCGTATTACCAAGTGTCCTGCAGCTCTCGAGATGGTAAGTATCGCCACCGCCACGAGCGAAGAGTTTCTCAGTGGGCTCTACTTCTTGGAGGACCTGTGTTTTCTGCGGTGTGCCGTTCGTCAGCTTATCCAAAAAGGTGTAGCTACGCCAGCCTGCCACAGCTTCCATGATGAGGAGCACGAACGCGCTCAGCACCAGGACTGCTCCAAGTAGGAGTGTCACGCCAGTATGTGGCACTGCAAGGAAGATAATGAGGAAGAGACCGATGATGAACAATTGTCCCAGAGAGACCCAGTGCGTACCGTCCCATTCTTCTTTGATGAGCAAGGTAAGCAGTCCTGCCAGCGTAATAGTCAACAGCACCGCCAAGCCCAAACGGGAATCAGGGTTCTGGCTGAACAGTAATCCAATGACTAAGACAATAGTCAGCGCATGTACCAAGATGGCAGGTCCACGGAGTTTCATGCACAGAACCAACACCCATCCATTTAAAAAGCTTCCTATTTTTACCATTCAGAAGTAGCTATAATCACCCTTTGAACGGAAGGAACGTTTATAAAGGACATTGCCTGAAAAATAGCCATGCAATTCAAGAAGCGCGAACAAAAAGACCTGCTCAAGAGCTGGCTGGTCATCTCCCTGGCCTTCGCTCTTGTCATTGCAGGTGTGGGCTTCACCACAACATGGCTGGTCGCACTCCTCACAGCCCTAGCAATCAGCCTCGTTACCGCAGGACTCGGTTTCGTCGTCCATGAAACAGCACATAAATTCATAGCAGAACAAGAGAATTGCCACGCGGAATATCGCGCTAATAACTCCATGCTCATCATCGCACTGATTACCAGCCTCTTTGGCATCGTCATCGCTGCTCCCGGCGCAGTGCATGTCAGCGGCCACCCAAGCCCGAGCCAACGAGGCAAGACTGCGCTCGCAGGACCAGCCGCAAACCTCATCCTAGGAATACTCTTCCTCATACTCTCTATCGCACTCGATGGCTTCTGGGGGCGCGCAGCCATGTTCGGCAGCATGATTAATGTCTGGCTCGGCCTCTTCAACATGCTCCCCTTCGGCCCCTTCGACGGAGCGAAAGTGTTCACCTGGAACAAGATAGTCTATGGCGTCACAGTCGGCATCGCCGTCATCCTGGCCTTCATCAACGGGCCGTTGTAGAACTCTACCTTCTCGGTGTGTAATCAATCACATCTTCGTCTGTAATCAACAGCGTCTGGATGTCCTTGATGATACCTTTGAAATTGTTCCTGAGATCGCTGATAATCGCATGCACCTCAGCAGTGTTCTTGACTTTGACATCAAAGTCTAACTCAGATTCCCCAAGCGCCTGCGTAATCAGCATTGTCGCAGGCATACTCGAGACGTAGCCACGTATCTTCTTGTAAGTCTCGATGGTGATATTATCCAAATACACAAACATCTTGTGGTGTTCATACCCTATCTTAGTTGTATCAAGCACCGCGTTGTATCCCAGAATGATTTTGTCTTTCTCCAAGCGACGCATCCGGTTACGCACAGTCTTCGGCGTCACACCGAGCTTCCCTGAAAGCGTCACCAGTGATGCTCTCCCTTCCTTACTGAGCAAGTCAAGCAAGTGCATATCCATTTCGTCCAGTTCCGTCGTCTCAATCGGACCACCTACAAGGATTTCTTTCCGATGTCCTATTGGTTTCGTACGAACCAGCATATCATGCGAGTAGTGCCGCAAACGAACAATCACGCTAATCCGCTTGCTCGCGATGTTCTGACTCATGTCGGCAAGCAATGCTCGGTACGCACCATACAATTGCATCGCGCCGCGAGCATAGAATGTGACAAGGACATCCCAACTCCCAATAGCGCGGAGTACCCACCCCGTTTCTTGTAAGTTGCGAGCCTGTTTGGCGAACGCTCTGTGTTCAAACGTGTCCATGCGACTGAGCTTGAAACTTAACCGGTAAGCATTATACCCAAGCTTGGGCAGGTTGATGATGGCAACGTAGCGCCTGATGACACCCACTTCTTCGAGGCGCTCCAACCGCCTTTTCGCAGCAGGCTTGCTGATGCGAAGATTCTTCCCAATCGCAGCAAGTGTTATCCGCGCATCAAGATCAATAAGCTGGAGCAGCTTGGCATCACGCTCATCAAAACGTATTTCCCCTGACATGTATGAAAGGAACAGGATTTTATTTATATTAATTTCCGTTTTGTTAAGGAAAAGCACGAGAACCTTTTAATATACGCTTCCCTTCCTACATTCTATGAGTAGACATAAGAGCGACTGCGACACCTATAACCGCGAGTATGGGCCTGAACCAGAAGAAGAAGACTTCTTCAAGGAAGTGGTACAGAACAGTCTCAAGACCAAGAAAAAAGGTTATCTCCGCGAGAAAGGCAAACAATAAGAGTCCTTTTTGTTACGTTTTCTCTCAAGAATGATTAAATATCTAGAAATCACTCCCCTTATTAGGGGATTAAAATGAGCCGAGAGAAGAGCCGCCACCAAACATTCAACCCGCAGTACGAATGCATGCGGGAGCCAGAAGAAGATGACTTCTTCAAAGAAGTCGTGCAAAACAGTCTCAACGCCACTGAATACTTGAACCGACTCGTCATGCTCTAGTACACCCAGGGGCGTCCGCCCGACCAAAAAGTATGCTACCTTGGGAACAAAGCTGAGTGCGAGCATGAGCTTGCTCATAATCGCGAGCACTCAGTAAAACCCTGCAAACAGCAGGACAAGAGCCCGTAGCATACCACCACAAGGGTAAAGCATAAAAGGGCGCCCCAACCCACTTCTCATCATGGTGAAATGCGATGTCTGCAAAGAGAAGCTCCAGTCCACGTTCTTGAACAAGCAGCTCGGCACAGTCATCAAGGACTCCAAAGGCAAGAAACACTGGGTCTGTCAAGCATGTCAGAAGGGCAAATCAAAAGAAGAGTTGCTGAAGAAGGTCTAGCTGTTAGCAGCAAGTCTTGCTTCATAACCTTTACTTCGATTTCTTAATCTCACGAGGTGGCCGCCGCTCGGTGGAGAACAATGATCTGACACATCCTGCAATGCCTTGTTGAGAAATCTAAGAGCAACTCGTTCATAGTATCGTTGATTTGTCTCTGATAGTTCTTTCCCATTTTTACTAAGTTCATGCTTTTTCCAATATTCTTTCGCTATTGGTGTGAAAAGAGAAGCAACTTCATCAGCACTTGAGAAATAGGGAAGGTGCGTACGTTCACCCTCTAAGAGCAAGACTTCATACCCTGCACTTGATGCACGCATAATAAGGCCGTATTGAGGTGGAATACCTCTTGGATGGGGAAAGCGAATAATACTCCTCAGAGGAACATACTCTCCACCATTACAAGCTCGTCGCATAAGCTCGGAAAACAGCAAAGCATAAAAAAGCCTTTCGGTCCCGAGCACCGTATCGCCTCTGTAGCTCAGCGGTAGAGCGGCTGCCTCGTATCCTCATGGCCGAGTCCATTCGGGACTCCGACTGTGTCGGAGTAAGCAGCAGGCCGGGGGTTCAAATCCCTCCGGAGGCTTGCTGAAGCGTAGCGAAAGCAAGCCGAGGAGGCACCGAATGAAGTGAGGATGTCTCCGGAGGCTTAGAATTCTTACTA
>JAAOYD010000070.1 GCA_018221165.1 Candidatus Woesearchaeota archaeon
AACCTCGGGAAAGACAGAGCAACGTTGAAACTCAAGAGCAAGAAGAAACACTACGAACCCTACAAGGGTGGCATCAGCGGTCCAGTCATCAAGGCAAAAGCGCTCGCGCTCATCACGCACATCAAGAAACGAACCGGAAAACGATTCGTGCTCGTCGGTTGCGGTGGCATCTCCACAGCGGAAGATGCGTTCGTATACATTCTCGCAGGCGCTTCATTAGTACAACTCCTCACTGGTATGATTTATCATGGTCCGGCCACTGTGAAAGAGATTAACAAAGGTCTGGTTACGCTGCTCGAGCAGGCAGGGTACCGAAATCTTGCTTCTGCGGTGGGAGCCGGAACGAAGCGACGAGCCAAGAACTAAGTCTATCTTCGTGCAATATCATCGTTCTTCCCTCTTATCCATATCTAAAACGTAGCTGTCTGATGTTGTCTTCGCAGGAATGAGTATAGGGCCATCACCGTTGTCAATGTACACATCAGGGCCAAGCATAAAGTAACGAACACCAGCTATCACGCCCAACTCAACACGTAAATGTTCTGGCACTTTCTGATAGCTGTTCTCAACTCCCGTTTCGAGATCTATCATTTCTCCTCTCATGCTATCACCTCAAACAGTGTCAGGTGAAAAGAATTAATAAGTACGGAGAAGGAAAGATAGCAAGGAATCCTACAGCTTCTTTGGCAGAGTCTTCATGACGTAGAGTGCGAGGAAAAGGGCGATGCTCTTGTCCACAATCTCAATGATGAGCGTGAAGAGGAAGAGCGCAAGATAGGAGTTACCGACTGAAGCGAAGATTGCGTAGAGACCTGATTCCATCGTGCCATCGCTGCCAAGATAGAAAATCTTGATGGCAATAACAAGCACCGCGTTGACAGCACCGATAGCCGCGCCGGCGAGGAATACCTTACCAGGAGTTTCGAGCGAGAGCCAATCCTTCTTCCAGAAATACCAGGTGAGGAGTGCGATGAGCACACCACTCAAGACCCAGATGAGACTGGACCAGGATGTGGTTACCGCGAGGAGGATTGCGGTCACGACTGCGACGAGGACGCCAGCGATAGGACCTGCGGCGAGCACACCCAATGATGTACCCCAGGTGTCGACGAAGAACGGCAGTTGGAGCTTCTGCAAGACGAGACCTGTCGCGAGATTGAGCGCTGACAGCGCGAGAATGAAGATTGTTGTAAACCACCAAGCACGCTTCATGCATTGCAGCGAGGCAGGCGTTACTTTAAAGCTTTTCCACAATCTTTAATAACACACTCACCGACCCTGTTCGTATGGTGATGTGGACGCTGACAACTATTCTACAGCTTGTCGTGCTTTTTGGTTCCGCCGCGATTGCCTACCAGGCACGTAGACTCTACACGCTGAGTAACTACCGCGGCATCAAGCTCTTCGGCATGGCCTTCGGCTTCGCCATGCTCAGTCCGTTGCTGCGAATTGTTACGGCGAAGACCGTTGTTGCGCCCATTGGGAATTTCTTGGCTGATTACTTCCTTGTTCTTTGGAGCTTCTTCCTCGCCTATAGCTTGGTGTGGCAAGACTTGGACAAGAAAGGGAAGAAAAATATCGCTTTGTATTTACTTGCTGCTGTGTTTGTTGTGCTTAGTACTGTTTATGATAGTAGAGCGTTCTTCTACATGCCGTTCTTCGCAGCTTTTGGCTACGCGCTTGTGCATACATATACTAAACGACGTGTGCAGCTAACGTATGTTCTGGCGATTAGTTTGGCCTTCATCGCGATCTTGTTACAGTTCCTCAATTCTTACATCAGCAATGACACCTTTGGCATCGTGGTGCAAATCCTGACGACACTGGTGTATATCGCCATTGTTTGGATTGTGCTGAAAGGAATTATCAGGGGCCGTCGCGCGATGCGAGCCCTCGAACAACTACGGAGGAAGCACTGATGGCAAAGAAGCGAGAACGCTTGGAAGTCATCCACGATATGCTTTCTGTTGTTCGCAACAACAAGAACAGTATCGGTCCGACGCGACTGCTGCGTTTCTCCAATCTCAGCAATCAGATGTTCAAGGAATACACTGATGAGCTGACGGACAAAGGATTTCTCCAAGAGATGACAGAGAAGAAAGGCAAACGCAGTTATTCATTGACTGAGAAAGGCTTCAAGTTCTTGCAAGAGTATCAAGTTATCACTGGTTTTATTCAGGACTTTGGGTTGTAGGGGAGACTATCAACCATTTTGAGTAATCTTAATAAACCATCCTCTATTGCCCCGTGGCATGAACAAGCTGTGGGTGGCGGGCCTTCTTTTCTTGTTAGTCATGCCCTTTGTCATGGCAGACTCTTGTCCGGTGCCTGAGAGCCTCATCACGAACAGACCGACGGAAGCAGCCACGAGAGTGGACATCGGCGTCTTGATGATTGACATCAACGATATCGACGATGTGAAGCAGACCTATACTGTCGACGCTTTGATTAGGTTGCGGTGGATAGACGAGCGCCTCATCCCTTACGCTGATAACATTGGTGGTTGCACAGCTGCAGAGATATGGACGCCCAAGCTGACCGCTCTCAACAGGCGACAAATCGACATGATCTATGAGGAGATTGAAGTATCTCCTGAAGGCATTGTCACAATGAGCGGGCGCCACTACGGCACGCTCAACGTGCACCTCGACATGCGTGAATTCCCCTTCGACACCAACCCTCTTCAAATCATCCTCACATCGGCGTCCTACGAAGCGGACGAGATGTACTTCGTCGTCGACCACAAACTCATCAGTCGCATGGACAAATTCACAATTACAGACTTCGACCTTGGTCAGCCGAAAGCAGTAGCGAGTGCCCGTTTACTCAGAGAACATGGTGAGGAACGGCCAGTGTTTGAATACTCGATAGAAGCGGAACGAAAATCAGGCTTCTTCATGGGCAAGCTCTTCCTGCCCTTGCTACTCATAGTGTTCATGAGTTGGACCGTGTTCTGGATTGACTCGAAGAAGATGTTCGCCAGCCAGCTCAGTATCAGTGCCCTCTCCATGCTGAACATCATCGCCTATCTTTTTGCCTTCACAGCGCTCATGCCGCGCCTTGACTACTTGACAAAAGCGGACGTGATGTTCATCGGCTCCGCAGTCCTCGTCCTATGCAGCCTGCTTCAATCAGTCCTCACGACTGCGCTCGTCGCAAGAGGAAGAGACAAGATTGCCCGTCGTATAGACTTGGCGGCCCGTTGGGTCTTCCCATCAGCCTACGTACTACTCATCATCTTCACCTTCGTTCTATAGAGGAATCATCTCTATAACGCCTTCTCTTTGTTTATATAGTGTTTTCACCTTACTCCAGATAGAAGTATTCGAGGTGAAAACATGAAAACGACAAAATTGATGATGGGAGTGTTGATAGTGGCTTTGCTCCAGCTGAGTCTGGTTACGGCTTCAGTGAGTATTACACAAGCAGCAAGCATTGCAGCCAAGGAAAACAACGGTCCTGGTGAGCTTGTCTATGTCAGAGGAGAACACGTGAACATGCAATCCGGCGAGCGCCTCCCTGCCTGGAAGGCATCCTTCGAGAACCTGAATGGGCAACCCACCCACATGTTCATTAGCAAAGAAACTGGCGAAGTGCTTCAGCCACACGCGAACAGACACGCCTACAAGCCTGCCTTGTTCTAAACCTCTTTCAAGATTAACATTAAATATGATGACTAAATTCACAAGTGTTACGATGAAAATATTCACGGCATTGTTCATAATCGCGCTGCTCCAGCTCAGTCTAGTCAGTGCAGGCTATCTCCAGTTCAGCATGGCAACCAAGCCTGTGGAAAAAGAACCAGAACCAGTGAGAACAGAGCCTGTTACCAAAGAAGAAGCAGCGGAGATTGCGTTAGCGCACTACGGCGCCAAACACGACGGTAAAGGAGAAGTTATTGGTGTCTGGCACGAACTCGCCAATCAGAAACGCTACGCCCATCACGCGTGGAAAGTTGCAATCAAGGGAGAAAACTGGGTGACACACCACGTCTTCGTCGACATGAAAACTGGCAAGGTTCTGCAGATTTACTTCCCGAAGACGCATTTCGGCGCGAGTTTTGGCGTGAGTGTCTCCTAAACACTTCCAATAGTTTGTTCTGACAGAGTTTTCTTTTAAATAGAGTGTTTGAACCGTTGAAGGATAGGTTATTACCTTTGTGAATCATTCTTCTTTTTACACTTTGGAGGTGGTTTGTATGAAGAAGTTATTGATTGGGTTGCTCTTTGTTGCCCTGATGCAGTTATCGGTCGTCGCGGCATCGCACAGCTATATCACACCGGATACAGGTTCGCCAGTGACTGTCAACGAAGCGGTCACGATTGCGACAACAATGTATCCGACGAGAGGCGATGTCGTCGATACGCGCCTTGAGCTCGGGACCTACAAAGGCAGTACGACACGAGTCTGGAGGATAAGCCTTCTGTCAGATAATGGAAGCATGGTAACGCATGTCATCGTCCGCCAGGAGACCGGCCAGATACTCCGTGTAGCGTCTGAGTTCAACAGGGGCAACTACGGCATCTAAAACACCTTTCTTAGGCTTTTTTCCCTATAGGTTTTTAAATGCACATTCATTCCTGAGACCTATGAAAGCGCTCATATTGCTTGGAATGGCCCTGCTCCTGCTCACGCCAGTTATGGCTATCTCAGCCAGTGAAGCAGGTCAAATCGCCTATGAGGCCTTTGAACGAGGCTATGTCGCTGAGGTCAAGGAAGCAGTAGTGCCGTACATGGGAAGAACAACCCTCGCGTACCAGGTAGCGCTTGCTGACCACGAAGAGAATAAGGTTATGCTTGTCTTTGTCAAGCAAGACACAGGCGAGATTCTCAGACACAGAGTTCGACTTCTGTACACCTAAGTAAAGAAGCTTGCAAGACTCTTTTTCCCAATTACACTTTCTAGAGTAATCTTAATGCTTGCGGTGAGCGGAACGCTCAAGAGCATACCCGGGATGCCCCACACCCAGCTCCAGAAGAACAAACCGAGTAGAATGAGGATTGGGCTCATGTTCAGCTTATTCCCTGTAATCTTTGGTTCGAGGAAGTTCCCGAAAAAGTTCTGCACTACAAGGAGGATGAGGCCAAGCCAGAGCAAGTTCCAGCCAATACCAATTTGAAGGGCGTAGATGAGGAGTACTGCACCAACTGCTATCGTGCTGCCAATGCTTGGGATGAAATTCAAGATGAACGTGATGAGGACGATGGCGATAACAAGATCCACGCCGAAGAATAACAC